>JBAQWM010000138.1:0-4192 GCA_049298915.1 Steroidobacteraceae bacterium
GGCCTGACCGGCGCGGCCGCGGGCCCCGCCGCGGCTGCCGCGAAGTATTCGACGTGGACGCGTCCCGCTGCATCGAGGTCCGCAAGCGCAGCCTGGATTTCCTCGGCCATTGTTCCGGGACCGCAGATGAAATATTCGTCCACCCTCCGCGCGTCGAAATCGTGGCGCGCAAACTCGAGTACCCTGGCTCGGTCGAGCCTGCCATTGAACAATTCGAATTCCTGCGGCTCGCGGCTCATGACGAAGCGCAGCGAGAATCTCGGCAGGAACAGGTCCTTCAGCGCCAGCACCTCGTCCAGAAACATCGTTCGCGCCCTGCTGGTATTGCCGTAATAGAGCTGGAACCGGCTGGCCGGCTCCTGCTCCATCACGGTTGCGGCGATCGAAAGGACGGGCGTGATTCCGCTACCGGCCGCAAACGCGACGCAGGATCTGGCGCGTGTCGGTTCGACGCGGGTGTGGAAACTGCCATTTGGCGTCAGCACATCAAGCGTGTCGCCGACCCGGATCGCGTCCGCAAGATGCCTCGACATGCGGCCGTCCGGCTGGATGCGAACCCCGATCCGCAGTCGCACCGAATTTTCGGGACTCACGATCGAATAGGTCCGGCGCTCCTCCCGCCCGTCGAGGACGGCGCGCACCGCGATGTGCTGCCCCGCCAGGAACCGGTAATCCGCCCGCAGCTCGTCCGGCACCGCGAAAGCGAGCGCCACGGCATCGTCGGCGATTGCCGTGCGCTCCGCAATCCTGAGGGGATGAAACTTCAGCACGGAATCAGATGCACTTGAAGTAGTCGAAGGGCTCGAGACAGGACCCGCAGCGATACAGCGCCTTGCAGGGGGTCGAGCCGAATTCGGACAGCCTGCTGGTGTCGGTGGACCTGCAGCGCGGGCAGGCGATGGCGGAATCCTGCTGCAGCAGCTGTCGCGCGCTGGTGACACCCTCCGCGGGGACCGCTATGCCGAAATCGAGTAGCTTGCGCCGGCCTTCCGCGCTGATCCAGTCGCTGGTCCATGGCGGGGACAGCACGTCGACGGTGACCGCGCGAAATCCATTGCGCGTGAGCGCGCGGACGATATCGGACTTGATGACCGGTGTCGCAGGGCAGCCGGAATAGGTCGGCGATACGCCGACTTCGATCGTGCCATCGGAACGCTTGTGCAGATGCCGGACGACGCCGAGGTCAAGGACGCTTAGAACCGGGATTTCGGGATCCGCGACCGTGGCAAGGATCCGGTTGAGCCGCGCAAGCACGGCCGGTGCCGGAGCGGCCTCGACTGAGGCTGGTGCTGCCGTCATCGCCGCCCTACCACTGCGCGCCGGGATGGGCCCGGTAGAGGGCCTGCATTTCGGCCAGCACATAGCCCAGATGTTCGCTGTGCCGGCCCTGCTTGCCATGCCAGCCGAATGGCGTCAGCGGCGGCTCGGCAAGGCCAGCCTCAGCCAGCACGGCAGCGACACGCACCGACCAGCCAGGCTGCAGCGACTCGGGCGCGGGTCCGATACCGGCCTCTGCCATATCGCAGTCAACTTCGTCGGCACTGAACAATTCGCCGGTGAACGGCCACAGGCGCGTGAGCGCCTGCTGCACCCGTTCATGACTCTCCGCGGTGCCGTCGCCGAGCCGGACCAGCCATCCGCTGCTGTAGCGCAGGTGATACCGCGTTTCCTTCACCGCTTTGGCGGCAATCTCCGCCAGCCGCGGGTCTTTGGATTCCTGCAGCCGCTCATACAGCTCCAGCTGCCAGGCATCGACCAGGAACTGGCGCACAATGGTCTGACCGAAATCACCATTCGGCTGCTCGACCAGCGTTGCATTGAGGAATTCGGATTGTTCCCGCAGAAAGGCGAGATCGTCCTCGCTGCGACCGCGGCCCTCGAGCGCCCCGGCATGCGTCAGCAGCATGCGCGCCTGGCCCAGCAGATCGAGCGACACATTTGCGAGCCCGAGATCTTCTTCGAGGGCCGGGGCGTGACCCACCCACTCCCCGAGCCGTTGCGCGAGTATCAGGCTCGTATCGGCAAGACGCAGCACATAGCGGCAGTGCGGAGTCACAGTGTCTTGACCTCGTCCGGGATATCGTAAAAAGTCGGGTGCCGGTAGACCTTGTCGCGCGCCGGCTCGAACAGCTCGTCGGCGTCACCAGGATCCGACGCCACGATTTCGCTGGAGCGCACCGCCCAGATGCTGACGCCTTCCTGGCGCCGCGTGTAGAGATCACGGGCGTGCTCGATCGCCATCCGGGCGTCCGTTGCATGCAGGCTGCCGACATGCTTATGGTCGAGACCAGATCGCGCGCGGATGAATATCTCATACAGCGGCCAGTCGCGTGAATTGTCCGTCATGCTTTGCTCCGGCGCTCAAGCGGCGCGCGATTTTTCCCTGCTGGCCCGTTTCGCGGCATGGGCGACTGCCGCATCCCTCACCCAGCGGCCCTGGTCGTGCGCGCGGCGCCGGGCCTCCAGCCGCTCGCGATTACAGGGGCCGTTGCCCTTCAGGACCTGCTCGAATTCGTTCCAGTCGATCGCGCCGAAATGGTAATGCAGCTTTGCTTCGTCCCAGCGCAGTTCCGGATCGGGAATCCTGAGGCCAAGGAAATCCGCCTGCGGTACCGTGTAATCCACGAATTTCTGGCGCAATTCGTCGTTCGAAAAGCGCTTGATCTTCCACCGCATGGACTGCGCGCTGTGCCTGGACTCTGTGTCGGATGGGCCGAACATCATCAGCGCAGGCCACCACCAGCGATCGAGCGCCTGCTGCGCCATGTCCTTCTGTGCCGGAGTTCCACGTGACAGCCGCAGCATGATCTCGTAGCCCTGGCGCTGGTGAAAACTCTCTTCCTTGCAGATGCGGACCATCGCCCGCGCATAAGGCCCGTAGGAGCACCGACATAGCGGGATCTGATTCATGATCGCAGCGCCGTCGACCAGCCAGCCGATCGCGCCGACATCGGCCCAGGTCGGCGTCGGGTAATTGAATATGCTGGAATACTTCGCCTTGCCGTCCAGCAATTGCATGATCAGTTCATCGCGCGAGATGCCGAGTGTTTCGGTCGCGCTGTACAGATATGCACCATGCCCACCCTCGTCCTGAACCTTTGCGATAAGGATGGTCTTGCGAAGCAGCGATGGCGCGCGGGTAATCCAGTTGCCCTCGGGAAGCATGCCGACGATCTCGGAATGCGCGTGCTGCGACATCTGGCGTATCAATGTCCGGCGATAGGCTTCGGGCATCCAGTCCTTTGGCTCGATCTTCTCCTCGCCGTCGACCCGCGCATTGAACCGCTGCTCGAGCAGCCCGGTGTCTGCCGCCTCGTCGCGCAGGCAGTCCTTGCCGAGTGAATCGAGCCCCTGCGTGTACAAATCAGCCTCCAGATGGCGGCGCAACCGGCGCCGCCGTGACACGGAAATATCCCGTCATTATGCGCGTCATTTGCGCACGGCAGAAATGGCCTAGCTCCAGCCCTCGAGCCGCCGGACCAGCGCCTCCATGAACCGGTTGGCCTGGTGACCGTCGAGCACGCGGTGATCGATCGTCAAGGTCACGTAGCAGCGCGGACGAATGACGATTTCATCGCACCCGTCATGCTCCACCACCACCGCACGCTTCTCCAGCCGGCCTATTCCGAGGATTGCGGACTGGGGCTGGTTGATGATGATTGGCGCCGCGACCAGGCTGCCACTGACGCCATGATTGGAGATCGTGAATGTACCTCCCTGCAGGTCGGCCGGCGTCAGCCGGTCCTCGCGCGCGCGCGTCACCAGATCGCCGAGCGCCAATGCGATGCCGAAGAGATCCAGGTCCGGGGCATTGCGGATCACCGGTACCACCAGACCGCGGCCTTCAAGCGCGGCAGCGACGCCGATGTCGATCTGCTCGTTCAGCAGCAGCGCATCGTCGGTCCAGCGGGCATTCGCTTCCGGAACCGCGCGCAAGGCATCCACGCAGCCTGCAACAAAATAGGCGGTCAGCGTCAGCGCGGCACCGCGGCGCTCGATATCCTGTCGATGCGCCGCACGGTGCGCGAGCACGGCCGTCAGGTCCGCCTCGAAAACGGTCGTTACATGCGGCGCGGTCTCCAGCAGGCTCTCGACCATGTGGGTGGCGATGCGCCGGCGCATCGGTGTATGCGGTACGCGCCGGACTCCCCGCGGTACTGCTGCTGCGACCGGCTTCGCGGCTGGCTGCTCC
>JBAQWM010000139.1:0-7074 GCA_049298915.1 Steroidobacteraceae bacterium
GTCCGGCGCATGACGCGCCGGACCACCTTGCTAACCCGCGAATCAGGGCTTCGCCGGCAAAGGCGGCAGCACCGCCCAGGCTTCTTCGGTCGGGCCCGGCAGTTCTGAGGCCTCCAGGCGATCTTCGGAAACCCAGAAGGTGATCTTCTCGCCGACGCGCAATGCAGAGAATTTCGTGTCCTTGCCATTGATCTTGATTTTCTGATCCGGGCCCGGCTTGATGCTGAACGTATCCAAATTATTGCCCTTCGGGTCCAGCAACGTCACGGTCGTGATTTCGGAGCCGGTGATGTACACCTTGGCATCGAACTTCGCGTAGCGCTTGCCATTGTGCTCGCGCGCTTCGAGGCACGCGGCGGGTGCCTTCGGGTTCTTCGCCAGAAACGCTTCACTGAATTTGAGTTCAGAACACTCAACCTTGGGAAGCTTGGAAGGATCGATGGGTCCCGCGGATGCAGAGCCGATCGAGAGCGGCAGGGCGAGCGCGGAAGCAAGCAATGCGCAGTTCATGGTCTTCAAGTCAAATTCTCCTGATGGTGGGAATGTACCCGTGCGGAATTTCCCGGGCACAGCCAGCTTGTTCAAAATAACAATTCCGATCGAATATTTTAACACACATGCCGCCGCAGTGCGGGCACTCGACGAGCCAGTCGCTGAAGCCTTGGCGCAACCTGACCCAACAATCGGGCTCGACACGGCATCGGCTGTTCATTGCAAGGGCTTGAGAAACTATGATTTCTCGCCGTCATCAGTTCTGCCGTCCAAACATGACGAGAAGCGGTGGTCGTCGCCGACATGGTGATCGTGGGATCGGCCATTTCCGACAACATGAGCGTGCAGGCGCCGCGCGGGACGGTGCCCGCATCGATTCCGAGCTCAAGGCCAACGCCCGCCGGGTGCTGGCCGCGTGCGGCCTCGAGCAGAGCGACGCGATCCGGCTGTTCCTGCAGCAAGTAGTGGCGCACCAGGGCATCTGGCTTGCCATGTGATTGATGCGCATGGCCGCGGTCCTGGTGCACGGGATGATGGGCCACAATGTTAGGATCCGCCGCCATGAACATCCCTCGCCTGCGCGCTCTCCGGATCCTTTCCTGCGTCCCCGCCCTGTGGCTGGCCGCGATGCCAGCGCAGGCGGCGGAACGGCCCGCGTTCCAGGTCGCCGCGCATGCCGGCTACCGTGCCGGCGGCAGCCTCGAGGACGAATTGACCGGCGAGCATCGCGACCTCGACGAGGGCAGCAGCTTCGCGCTCGCGTTGGAACTGCGCTTCAAGCCGGGCGACGACCGTTACTACCAGCTCTGGTATTCGCGCCAGGAATCCGCAGTGGAAGACACGCTCGGCCGCTACGACGTGGACATCGAGTACCTGCACCTCGGCGGCACGATCCCGATCGGGGAGTACGAGCGCGCGCAGCCGTACTTCGCCGCCGGGCTGGGCGCGACGCGGTTCTCGTCGTTGGAACCGGGCGCGAGCGATGAAACCCGGGTCTCGGGCTCGATCGCCTTCGGCGTCGCCGTGGCGCTGTCGGAGCGCGCCGCGCTGCGCTTCGAGGCGCGCGGCTACCTCACGGCGGTGGAAACCGACAGCGCGATCTTCTGCCGCTCGGACAATGGCACCGGCTTCTGCCGTGTGGTCGCAAGCGGCTCGACCCTCGGCCAGATCGAGGCGCTGGCCGGGATCGCGTTCGGCTTCTAGGGCGCCGGCCCGCCGGTCTTGAGCCAGACCGCCAGAGAGAGTGCGCCCTGCCGGGCGCACACAAAGAAACGGCGGCCGGGATTTCCCGGCCGCCGTCTTTTCTACGAATCGGAAAGCGTTACTTCTTACCGAAGCTGTAACGCACCGCGGCCATGATCGTCGAGAAGTCGCTGATGGACTGGTACTCGAACCCGACCGCCCACTTGTGGTTGAAATGATAGCGCCCGGCCAGTTCCACGCCGGTTTCGTCAGCGCCGCCGCCATAGTCGTAATAGACCGCGCCGGCTTCGAGCTGGACGTGCTCGCCGGCCTGGGCGCGTATGCCGACACCTGCGAGGTAGCCGTCGTCGTCGGCGTTCAGGCCGCCGCCAGCGTCCAACTCGATCTTGGCCCAGCCGATGCGCCCGACGAGATCAACGCTGTCCGACAGGCCGTAGTGACCGCCGAGACCGACCGCATATTGATCGAGGTCGACATTCAACAGTTCCTGCTTCGAGACTTCGGTGAACACGAAGAAGTTTTCGGCGAAGCCAATGGAGCCGCGCGTGCCGAAACCGTCGGCGTTCTCGCCGAAGCCGTCGATATCGGTTTCCAGGTAGCCGATCTGAATGTACCGATAGCTCATGTCTTCAGCCTGAGCGAGGAATGGTGCGGTCAGCAGTGCCAGGCCGCCCATCAGGATTTTCGCGAACTTCATGATCAAAATTCCTTTGCAACTAGAGGGAGTTACGGACGCGCCGGACCCTCCTGGGGAGGTATCCGGGCAGCTAGCGGAGAGGGGTAGCCGCCAACAGTGGTGCGCAGCATACAGACCCGGCGGCCTTTGGCAAGTTTCGGGCGTCTGCACCGTGAGCACGGTCATAAAACCGACGGGCGCCGCCTGTCGCTGCCGCGCAACAGGAACAGCCCACTGCGCCGGGATGTTCGCCCCGCATAGCAAGCTGCGCGCGCTGCGGCGCGCGGTACCCGGAATCCCGCCGGCACAACCCCGGGCACCGACCGGCGCTACACCCGGCGTCGAGGAAAAAGCCTTTTATTCGTACTATTCGCGTTGCCGCCGAGTGTAGCGGGGGACAGTGCGTGCCAAGCTTTAATAATCACCTGGGCGGCGGCAGACTGTCGCCGCATTCTTGTCAGTAGACGACCGGGACACCTTAATTGTAGGCAGATCGCAACTCAGACGCTGAAAGCGTCGACTCTGGCTGGAACGCTGATCGTGGTTCTTGCCAGCGATATCGCATTTGCCGCCGAGTCGACGGAAGCACCACCGTCTGCCGCGACACCGAATGCTGAAGCTGCGCCGCCACCCGAGCCGCGCTCGCAGAGCACGCAGCACGAGTTGCGCCTCGACGGCCAGCTCTTGCGCTACACGGCCACCGTTGGCTGGTTCATCCTCAAGGATGACAAGCACAAGCCGATTGCGCGCTTTGGCTACACCTCTTACACGCTGAATGGCGTGAAGGATCCTGCCCGCAGGCCGATCACATTCGCATTCAATGGCGGGCCGGGTTCGGCATCGATCTGGCTGCACATGGGCGTACTCGGCCCGCGACGCGTAGTTGTCAACGACGGTGGTTACGCGCCGCCGCCACCAGTGCAATTAGTGGACAACGAGTTCAGCATCCTTGATGTGACCGACCTGGTGATGATTGATCCGGTCGGCACCGGATTCAGCAAGCCGCTCGGCGACGCCAAGGGTTCGGACTTCTGGGGCGTGGACCAGGACATCAAGTCCGTGGGGTCGTTCATCAATCGCTTCGTCACCGAAAATGGCCGTTGGGGCTCGCCCAAGTACGTGCTGGGCGAAAGCTACGGCGGGATGCGCGGTGCCGGACTTGCCAGGCACCTGCAGTCCGATCTCGGCATGAATCTGAATGGCCTGATCCTGGTCTCGCCCTATTTCAGCCTGGTCTCAGGCGACGACGGCATCGGCATCGACCTGCCGCACGTGCTTTACCTGTCCACTTTCGCCGCGACGGCGTGGTACTACGACGCCATTGCCGGCAAGCCAGGGTCCCTTGAGGCCTGGACCGAGGAGATCGAGCGGTTCGCGTATCAGGAATACGCGCCGGCGCTGCTGAAAGGTCATGCGATCCCGGCTCAAGAAGCGCAGGCCATTGCCGATAAGCTCGCGCGTTACACGGGTACGACTGCCGAATTCTGGCTGCAGGCTGACTTGCGTGTGAGCCATGTGCAGTTCCTGCAGGAATTGCTGCGCAATCGCGGGCTCATTGCCGGAAGGATCGACGCCCGTTTCTCGGGCCCGTCGCTGAATCCGCTCAATGACGTCATGGACTATGACCCGTTCTTCCCGGCGGTCGGGCCGGCCTTCACCGCGGGCTTCCGCGAATACCTGCACTCGGAACTAAGATTCGACGTGCCGGATGACTACGTCGTTTCTGGCGAACTCTTCAAGGACTGGGACTGGAAACACACGCAGCCGGGTGTCGTCACCGAGGACTTCCCGAAGATGCCGATGACCAATACGCTGCCGGACCTGGCGGTAGCCATGACGATGAACCCGGGCCTGCATCTGCTGGTCGAGCAGGGCTACTACGATCTCGCAACCCCGACGCACGCGCTGAAATACAACCTGGACCATCTTCGCTTGACACCGGAGGCGCGCAAGCGCATCCACGTCAACTATCACGACGCGGGTCACATGATGTATCTCAACGAAGCCGCGGCCCGACGCTTCCGCGACAACGTCGTGGGGTTTATCCGCGAGACGGATCGCTTATAGCTCGAGGTTGGCGCGTCCAGTCAGGCACGCGTCTCGCGGATCATTTTCTTGATCCGCTTCTAGGGCACCCGCGCGCCGGTCTTCAGCCAGGCCGCGAGCAGGCGGATCTGCGTATCGTCGAGACGGGAACCGAATGCCGGCATGACGCCGTTGCGGCCGTTCGTGATCGATTCGATCACCGTCGCACGATCGCCGCCGTAGATCCAGATCGGGTCGTTCAACGCCGGCGCGCCGAGCAGCGGATTGCCGCTACCGTCCGCCCCATGACAGGCCATGCATAGCTGCTGGAAGCGGGCGGCGCCCTCGGCGACGCCCGCTGCGCCCGCCTGCCCACGCGACAGCGCGATCACGTAATCGGCCAGTTGCCCGACGCCCTGTTCGCCCGCCACGGTGATCCAGGCGGGCATGGCGGCCTGTCTACCGGCCCGCAACGTCTGGATGATCTGCGCTTCGTCGCCGCCCCATTGCCAGACAGCATCGGTCAGGTCCGGGAAGATTCCCGCCTGTCCGGCGGCGTTCTCGCCATGGCAGGAGCTGCAGTTGCCATTGAAGATGCGCCATGCCGACTGCATCGCGGCCGGTTCCGCGGCAAGTGCGTCGAGCGACTGCACGAGCAGCCGCCGGCGCTCGGGACCGAACCGGGCGTCATAGTCGGCGAATCGTTCCGCGATGTGGCCGCCCTGGGACCAGCCGAACGCGCCACGCCAGGTGCCGAGGCCCGGGTACAGCATCACGTAGATCACCGAGACGATCATCAGCGCGAGGGTGAACCAGAACCACCAGATGGGCGCGGGCTTCGCGCCCTCGCGCAGCGTCTCGTCCCAGACTTCCTGCTCATGGGGCTCGTCGCCGCTGCGATAGACGTCGATGACGAACCACAGCAGTGCGAAGAATGTCGTGACCGTGATCATGACGATCCATCCGCCCCAGAATTCTGTCGGCATGTCAGCCACGGCGGTCCTCGTCCTCGAGCGGAATGCGCGCCGCGGCATCGAGTTGCGCGCGCGTCCTGCGCAACGAAAGCCAGACGATCACGGCGATCATGAAGGCCGACACCAGCATGTCGCCGATGAACAGGACCCAGGTCATGGCTGCAGCTCTCCCTGCATGCTGCGCCCCATGGACTGCAGGTAGGCAATCACGGCATCGAGTTCGGTGCGGCCTTCGAGCGCGGCCGGCGCTGCCTCGATGTCGCCTGCGGAGTACGGATGCCCCAGCTTTGCCAGCGTGCGCATGCGCGCCTGTATGCTGCCGCCCCGATCCGCGGCACGGGCCGCGAGCCAGGGATAGGCCGGCATGATCGACTTTGGCACGACCGAGCGCGGATCGAGCAGGTGCAGGCGGTGCCAGACGTCGCTGTAGCGGCCGCCGATGCGCGCGAGATCCGGCCCGGTGCGCTTCGATCCCCACAGGAACGGCCGGTCATAGGCAAACTCGCCGGAACGCGAGTAGGGCCCGTATCGCTTCACCTCCGCGAGCAGCGGGCGGATCTGCTGCGTGTGGCAGGTGCCGCAGGATTCGCGGATGTAGATGTCGCGTCCCTCGAGTTCGAGCGGCGTGTAGGGCTCGAGGCCGGGCGCCGCATGCGCGTGCGAATCTCTGGTCACGATCGGCAGCAACTGGACCATGCCGCCGACCGACGACACCAGCAGGATGCCGAAGATCAGGAGTCCGGAGTTGCGCTCGAGCCGGCGGTGCAGCGACAACCAGCTCATGCGCGCGCTCCCACCGCGACCGCCGGCGGCGGCGCGACCCGGACCGTCTGCCGGCCCGCGAAGGTCCGTGCGAGGTTGTAAGCCATCAGCACGGCGCCCGCGAGGAACACGAGGCCGGCCAGGAACCGCAGCACGTAATAGGGCTTCATCGCCGCCATCACGTCGTTGAAGCTGAAGCGCACCTCGCCGAGATCGTCGAGCGACAGCCACAGCACACCCTGCGACACGCCCGCGCCCCACATCGCGAGCACGTAGAGCATCGTGCCGGCAAGCGCGAGCCAGAAGTGGATGTTCGCGAGCCGCGCGCTGTAGAGCGGCGCGCCGGCGAGGCGTGGCACCAGGAAGTAGAAGGTGCCGAATGTGATCAGCGCGTTCCAGCCGAGTGCACCCGAATGCACGTGACCGATGGTCCACTCCGTGAAGTGGCTGAACACGTTGACGCTCTTGATCGCGAGCATCGGTCCCTCAAAGGTCGCGAGCCCGTAGAAGGCGAGCGAGAGCACGATGAACTTGAGCGCCGGGTCCGTCTTCAGCTTCTTCGCCGCGCCGGAGACCGTCATGATGCCGTTGACCATGGTCGCCCACGACGGCGCCAGCAGGATCAGGCTCATCACCATGCCGAGCGACTGCACCCACTCGGGCACGGCGTGGTAGTGCAGGTGATGCGGGCCGGCCCAGATGTACGTGTAGACAAAGGCCCAGAACGCGACGATCGACAGGCGGTAGCTCCAGATCGGCTGCTCGGCGTGCTTCGGCAGGAAGTAATAGAGCATGCCGAGGAAGCCGCCGGTCAGCAGGAAGCCGACGGCATTGTGCCCGTACCACCACTGCACCACCGCGTCCTGCGCGCCCGCGAACAGCGAGTAGGACTTCCCGAGCGTCGCCGGCAGCGCCAGGCTGTTGACGATGTGCAGCATCGCC
>JBAQWM010000140.1:0-5883 GCA_049298915.1 Steroidobacteraceae bacterium
CCTCGATCTGGCTCTTGTCGTCCTGCGATTCATTGATCGGGATGCGGATCTTGCCGCAAGGGCTCGTCATTGCGCGGCTGAAAAGACCGGTTTTCTTTCCCTCGATGTCGAAATACCGGATCTCCCGGAAATTGAACAGCCGCTCGTAGAAACCAGCCCACAGATCCATGTTGCCGCGCCTGACATTGTGCGTCAGGTGATCGACTGCCGTGAGCCCGGCGCCGCGCACCGCATGCTGCCCGTCCCGGACCGGCATGAAATCGACATCGTAGATGGTCCGGTCCCCGTAGCGGTCCACCAGATAGATGATGCTCCCGCCGATGCCCTCGATCGCGGGTATGTTGAGCTCCATTGGGCCGACCCGGGATTCGACCGGCGTGGCGCCCAGTTCGACGGCCCGGCGCAGGGCGTAAGCGGCATCTTTCACCCGGAAAGCCATGGCGCAGGCGGATGGACCATGCGCCCGCGCGAACTGCTGGCCGAAACCCTGGGGTTCCGCATTGATGATGAAATTGATGTCGCCCTGCCGGTGCAGGCTGACATTTTTGCTACGATGCCTGGCCACGACCGGGAAGCCCATACGTGCAAACAGGCCGCGCAGCTGTTCCGGGTCTTCAGCGGTGTACTCGACGAACTCGAATCCGTCGGAGCCCATCGGGTTCTCGAACCGGTCGCCCATTGACCACTCCCGGGCTGTCGCCACTCGCAGCTTAGTTGCAATTGTAACTATAATTGGCCGGTGACCGGCAAGGAATCACGAATGTCCGCTCCAGCGAGTGCCGTGACGCAACTCGATCTCGAGCATTTCCTGCCATACCGGCTGTCGGTTCTCTCCAATACCGTCTCGATGGCCCTCGCGGGCGCCTATGCGCGCCGCTTCGGGCTGTCGATCCCGCAGTGGCGCGTGATCGCAGTTCTCGCGCGCAATCCCGGATTGTCGGCCGCCTCAGTCGCCGAACGCACTGCGATGGACAAGGTCGCGGTCAGTCGTGCCCTGGCCGCCCTGGTGCGCACCGGCCGCGTGCGGCGCACAATTGCCAGGAAGGACCGGCGCCGCTCGGTGCTGACACTGACGGCGCGCGGCCGCGAAGTCTACACTCGCATCGTACCTTACGCCCTCGAATACGAGCGCAGGCTGCTTTCGGAGCTGGCGCCGTCGGAGCAATCGCTGCTCGATGCCGTCCTGCATCGCCTGCAACGGCGCGCCGGCCTGCTCGGCCCGGTTCGGGCGCCCCGTGTATAATTCGCGGCGCCACGCAGACGGCGCTGATGCAATGGGCTGGGAACGACTGGAGTTTCGATGCTAGGCAGGATCCCGGCCGCCCGGCAGGACTTGATCGACCGGATCGCGGCACAGGCACGCCGCAGGCGCGGCCGCCGCATGCCGGTGGCACCCGACCGGTTCGTGCGTTTTTTCTACCACGGCGTTTCCGAGCTTGACCTCGTGCAGCGCAGCGACCGCGATCTTGCCGGCGCTGCGCTGGCGCAACTCGCGCTTGGACACATCCGGCGGCCTGGCCGGCCGCTGGTCCGGGTATTCAATCCAGACCCGGACCGCGACGGATTTTCCTCCTCCCATACTGTCATCGCGGTCATCACGGATGACATGCCGTTCCTCGTCGATTCGCTCGGTATCGTGTGTACGCAGAGTGACCGCGCGGTTCATCTGCTTGCGCACCCGGTATTCGCGGTCGTGCGCGACCGCCGCGGCAAGTTGACCGATCTGCTGCTCGACGAGATCCCTGCCGGCGCCAGACTCGAGTCCTGGCAGTACATCGAGGTCGATCGGGAAAACGACCCGCGGCGCCTCGCGGCACTCGAAAAGCGCATCAGTAGCACCCTCGACGACGTGCGCTGCGCCACCAGCGACTGGGCGCGCATGCGCAGGAAAGCGCGGGAAATCATAGCGGATCTGGAGCAGCTGACTGCCCGGCTCCGCACCAGCGAGTTGCGCGAGACCAGGGCCCTGCTCGAATGGATGGAAGACAAGCACTTCACATTCCTGGGATACCGAGAATACCGCCTGCAGCGTGGCCGCGGGCACGACCTGCTGAAACCCGTCAGGAAGTCGGGTCTCGGACTCATGCGCGCCGGCCGCCAGCGCAAGACGCGCGCGGTCATCCTGAAGGGCGAGGTACGCGCCTTTGCGCGTTCAAGCAGTCCACTGCTGATCACAAAGGCCAATTCGATCGCGACGGTGCATCGCTCGACCTACCTCGACTACGTCGGCATCAAGACTTTCGACGCTGCCGGGACAGTGACCGGCGAGCGCCGCTTTGTCGGGCTGTGGACTTCTTCCGCTTACAGCCGCAGCCCGACCGAGATTCCCGTGCTGCGTCACAAGGTGCAAAGCGTCATCGCCCATTTCGGGCTCAAGCCGTCGAGTCATGACAGCAAAGCCGTTGCGCATGCGCTCGAGACATTCCCGCGCGATGAATTGTTCCAGGCCAGCGTCGCCGATCTGGTCCGGCTCGTGCGTGGCATCGTGAATCTATACGAGCGCGCGCAGGTACGCCTGTTCGTGCGTCGCGACCTGTTCCATCGCTTTTATTCCTGCCTCGTCTATGTGCCCCGGGATCGCTACAACACGCAGGTCCGTGAACGCATCGAAGCACTCGCAATGAAGTCATTCGGTGGCACGGCGATAGAGTCCCAGGTGCAGTTGTCCGAGTCGGTCCTCGCCCGACTGCACATGCTGGTCCGGATGCGACCCGAGGCTCGCGGCAGCGTCGATGCCGCCGAACTCGAGCGCAGCATCAAGGAAACCGTGCGGACCTGGCAGGATCACCTGAAGGACAGATTGCAGTCGTCGCAGGAGGATGCCGAGGCGCTGCGCCTATTTCGGGACTGGGGCCGGCACTTTCCGGCTGCCTACCAGCACGACACCGACGCCGATGCGGCGATCGGCGATATCGCCTGCCTCGAGCAATTGGTCTCCGAGCCGACCGGGCTGCGCATGAGCCTGTATCGACCCGAGGGCCAGCCCCCGCACAAGGTCCATTTCAAACTCTACCGGAGCGAGCGGCCGATTCCGATCTCGGATGTGCTGCCGACCATCGAGAATCTGGGCCTGAAGCTGATCAGCGAGCGCCCCTACGAAATCGAGTCGGCAACGGGCACATTCTGGATCCAGGACTTCGAACTGGAGCACCCGCGCCGCATCCGCATCGACCTCGACAGCGATGGGCCACGCTTCAAGACGGCATTTGCCAATGTCCGGCTCGGCCGCGCCGACAATGACGGATTCAACCGTCTCGTGCTGGCCGCCGACCTGGGCTGGCGGGAAGCGATGGTGCTGCGAACCTACGCGCGCTGGTTCGTGCAGCTGGGGCTGCCGCTGTCCCAGGCCTACATGGAGGAGGCGCTCGCGACCAATGCGGCGGCGGCTGGCAGGCTGTTTCGGCTGTTCGCGGCGCGCTTCGATCCGGATCTGAAACGGTCCGAGCGGCGTCGCGCGACGGCCCGGCATCGCAGCACGCTGCTTCGCCTGCTGGAGGGCGTAACGCGCATCGACGACGACCGTATCCTGCGCGCATTCCTTGCGGCCATCGATGCGACACTGCGCACCAACTACTTCCAGATGGCGGCCGATGGGCAGCCCAGGCCCTACCTGTCGATGAAACTCGATCCACGAATGGTGGCGGAGGTACCGCTTCCAAAGCCGATGTTCGAGATATTCGTGCACTCGCCGCAACTGGAAGGCGTGCATCTGCGCATGGGACGCGTTGCGCGCGGCGGCTTGCGCTGGTCGGACCGCCGCGAGGATTTCCGCACCGAGATCCTCGGCCTGATGAAGGCCCAGAATGTCAAGAACACGGTTATTGTCCCGGTCGGCGCCAAGGGCGGCTTCGTGCCGCGGCGGCTGCCCGCAACCAGGGACGAAGTGCAGCGCGAGGGCGCTGAATGCTACCGGATATTCATCCGCGCCCTGCTGGACCTGACCGATAATGTCGTGTCCGGCAAGGTCGTGCCGCCGGCCGCGGTCGTGCGTTACGACGAAGACGATCCCTACCTCGTGGTGGCGGCAGACAAGGGCACCGCTACATTTTCCGACGTCGCCAATGGTATTTCCTCCGAGTACGGATTCTGGCTCGACGATGCCTTTGCCTCCGGGGGCTCGGCCGGCTACGACCACAAGAAGATGGGAATTACCGCCCGCGGCGGCTGGGAATCGGTCCGCCGCCACTTCCGCGAACTCGGCATGGACATCCAGTCGCAGGAATTCACGGTGGCGGGCATCGGCGACATGTCCGGTGACGTGTTTGGAAACGCGATGTTGCTGTCGCCGCATATCCGGCTGCTGGCGGCTTTCAATCACCAGCACATCTTTCTCGACCCTGCGCCGGATCCGGCGCGCAGTCATGCCGAGCGTCAGCGCATGTTTGACCAGCCGCGCTCGGGTTGGGACGATTACGATCCCGGCAAGCTGTCTAAGGGCGGCGGGGTCCATTCGCGCCAGAGCAAGGCGATTGTCCTGTCACCGGAGGCCCGCACGATGCTCGGCATCGAAGCGGGTACTGCAACGCCGGCAGAATTGATCCGCGCGATCCTGAAGATGCCCGTTGACCTGCTCTGGAATGGCGGCATCGGGACCTATGTCAAGTCCAGCGAGGAGTCCCACGCCGAGATTGGCGATCGTTCGAATGACGCCATTCGCGTCGACGGCCGTGAGTTGCGATGCCGCGTGATTGGCGAAGGCGGCAACCTGGGTTGCTCGCAGCGCGGACGCATCGAATACGCCCTGGCGGGCGGTCGAATCAATACCGATTTCATCGACAATTCAGCCGGCGTGAACTGCTCGGACGTCGAAGTAAACCTGAAGATCCTGTTCAGCCCGCTGATGGAATCCGGCAAACTGAGGCGGCCGGCCCGCAACCGCCTGCTCGCGCGAATGACCAGGGAAGTCGCGCAACTGGTGCTGCGTAACAATTACCTGCAGAGTCTGGCGATTTCGGGCCTGCAGGCACGAGCCGTCGAACGGATCTTCGAACTCGGCCATGTGATCCGCGCGCTGGAGCGCGCGGGTACGCTGGACCGCACCCTGGAAGCCTTGCCGGCGGATGACGAGATCGTCGAACGGCACCGCAAGGGCCTGGGCCTGACCCGGCCCGAGCTTGCGATGCTGTTTTCATATTCGAAAATCTGGTTGTCCGGCAAGTTGATCGATTCCGATATTGCGGAGGATCCGTTCCTCGGCAGCGAATTGACACGTTATTTTCCGGTTCCGGTGCAGCGCCGGCATCCGCAGGCGATCCTGCGACACCAGTTGCGCCGCGAAATCATCGTCACTGCGACGACCAACAGCCTGGTCAACCGGATGGGACCGGTATTCGCGATCCGCACGCAGGAAGACACCGGGGCGGATATCGGCAGCATTGCGCGCGCCTTCGCCATCGCGCGTGAGGTCACGGGCATGCGTGAGTTATGGGCAGACATCGAGGCGCTCGATGACCGCGTCCCGACCTCGCTGCAATACGACATGGCGCATGAAACGACACGCCTGTTGCGCCCGCTGACCTACTGGGTGCTGCGCAATCTGGGCCCGGATCTCGACATCGAACGCGCCGTTTCACGCCTGAAGCCCGGTATCGGGGAATTGATGGGCGAACTGCCGGATCTGATAGAGGGGCTCGAGTTCGACCGGTATCAGCGGGCCCTGGAGCGATTTTCAGTCGAGGGCGTACCGACGCGGGTCGCGCGCAGGGCCGCAGGGCTGGCCGCAATTCATTCCGGCGTGGATATCGTCGAGGTCGCTGCCGCGAGACGCGCGCCGATCCTGCATGCGGCGCGGGTCTATTTCGGGCTCGGCGCGACGATCGGTCTGGACTGGATCCGCGGCGAAATCGAACGCCTCGTCGTTGCGGGTCACCTGCAGGCGCTAGC
>JBAQWM010000141.1:0-6151 GCA_049298915.1 Steroidobacteraceae bacterium
CTCCACGGCCGGTGGTGCAGCAGCCAGGCCGGCTCCAGCAGCACGCGCCGCGGCGCGCTCATCGCGGATCGTGACCGAGCCGGCCCAGCATGCCGGCGTCGTCCGGCCAGTTCTCGCGCAGCTTGACCCAGGTCGTGAGATGAACACGGCGGCCGAGCAGCCCGTTCAGCTCCATCCGCGAACTGCGCCCGATGGCTTTCAGGCGTTCGCCCCCGGAGCCGATGACGATTTTCCTCTGGCCCTCGCGCTCGACCCATATGATCGTGTCGATCTCCACGCGCCCGTCAGGTGTTTCCTCGAAGCGCTCGACCTCGACGGCGATGCCGTAAGGCAGCTCGTCGTGGAGCGCGAGCATCAGCTTCTCGCGCACGACCTCCGCCGCCATGAATCTTTCGCTGCGGTCGCCCACCTGGTCCTCCGGGTACATGCGCGGACCCGGCGGCAGCAGTGGAACGATCGCGTCCACGAGCCGCGGCAGATTCTCCCCGGAAAGCGCCGACACCGGCACGATGGCCGCGAACGCATGCCTCTGCGCGAGCCGCTCGAGGTACGGCAGCAGGCGGTCTTTCGGCTTCACGCGGTCGATCTTGTTGACTGCGGCGATGACCGGTGCGCCGGCGGCGGCGAGCTGGGCGAGCACGGCGTCATCCTCGGCGGTCCAGCGGCTCGCGGTCGTGATCAGGATTGCCACGTCCGCCGACGCCATCGCGGCGATCGCCTCGCGGTGCATCGACTGATTGAGGCGCCTGCCGGCGGGCGCGCCGAGTCCGGGCGTGTCCTGGATGACCAGCTGGAAGCCGGGCCGCGTCAGCACCCCGGCGATGCGCCAGCGGGTGGTCTGCGCCTTGGGCGTGACGATGCTGAGTTTCTGGCCGACCAGCGCATTCAGCAGTGTGGATTTGCCGGCATTGGGGCGCCCGGCCAGCACGATGGTGCCGCAGCGGTGCCCGGTCTCTGCGCTCACCGCACCGCCCGCATTGCCGGATTCTCGAGCACCAGCGCCGCCGCCTCCTGCTCCGCCCGCCGCCGGCTGCTGCCTTCAGCTTCGGCCGCGATCGCCAGCCCGCCGACGTCGCAGCGCACCCGGAAGCGCTGCTGGTGCGGCTCCCCGGAAGTCTCCAGTACCCGGTATTCCGGCAAGCCCAGACCGCGGCCCTGCAGCAGTTCCTGCAGGCGCGTCTTTGCATCTTTCAGTTCGGAAGCGCGCGGCAGTTCCTGCAGGCGCTTCCGCAGCAGGCGCGCCGACAGCGCGCGGGCCGCGTCGAGACCCCGGTCCTGGTAGACCGCGCCGATCAGCGCCTCGAGCCCATCCGCGAGGATCGACGCGCGCTGCCGGCCGCCCGACCGCAGTTCCCCCTCTCCAAGGCGGATGTGCTCGCCGAAACCGAGTTCGAGCGCCACCGCGGCGAGCGCCTCGCCACTGACCAGGCTGGCGCGGTAACGCGAAAGCTCGCCCTCGCTCGCATCGGGATAGGCTTCCAGCAGCATCTCGGCGACCACGAAGGACAGCACGGCATCGCCAAGGTACTCGAGCCGCTCGTTGTTGTCCGGCGCGGCGCTGCGGTGCGTCAGCGCGCGCGCCAGCAGGCCGGTGTCGGCGAAACTGCAGCCCAGACGCTGCTGCAGCCAGTCCACGGGGTCCATGCCACGCCCGCAGCGCGGCTCAGCGCGCGGCGACCTCGACCGACCGGTCGAACTTCACCCGGAACGAGACATTGGCGACGAGCGGAGCGTAATCCTCGTAGGCAGCGCGCAATATGAAGGTCCCGTCATCCTTCCTGATCTCGATGTCGCTCGAATCGATGGCCGTCACCATCTCGATGTCGAAGCGGCGCTCGATCGCCTTGCGCAGATCGAACTCGGTCGACTCGGGATTCGATGCATATTCATCCCGGACCTGGTCGAGTGTCGATGCCACGCGAATGTACTCGAGATAAATGGGCGTGAGGCGGATGCCCGCGTAGACCCAGGCACCGAGCACGACGACGATCACAAGGGTACCGAGGAATGTCATGCCCCGCTGTCTGCCCTGCATAAGATGTCTCCTTAGCGAATCCCGGTTCCCATGCGCTCCCAGAGCAGGATCGAGCCCGGCTCCGGATTGAATGACAGCCAGATTGCTTCCGCCTTGCCGATGACATTCTGCACCGGCACGAAGCCGACCTCCGGAAACCGGCTGTCGCGGCTATTGTTTCGATTGTCACCCATCATGAAGAAATGGCCCTCCGGCACCCGCCATTCGCCTTCCATCCCGGCCCGCACCGGGTCCAGCATGATGGCGTGCATCACGCCATCAAACTGCTCCTCACCGATCTGCGAAAACGGATACTGCTCGCTCTTGGGCCCGGAATACAACTCACCGGGCACGATGCGTGACGGCGCGCCATTCACATAGACCTGCGCGCCGGCCACCCGGATGGTGTCGCCCGGCAGGCCGACCAGCCTCTTGATGAATACCAGCGCCGGATCCACCGGCTTGCGGAATACCATCACGTCGCCGCGCACCGGCTCGCTGATCGCGAGCACCTTCCAGTTCAGGACCGGGAGCCGCAGGCCGTATCGCCACTTGTTGACAAAGATGAAGTCGCCCTGGATCAGCGTAGGCATCATCGAGTCGGAAGGAATCCTGAATGGCTCGTAGAGAAACGAGCGCAGCACGAGGACGATCGCGATCACCGGGAAGAACGAGCGGCAGTAATCGACCAGCAGCGGCTCCTTGGTCTTTCCGCGCGCGGCACGCCGCGCGGCGAGGAACCAGCGGTCCAGGCCCCAGACCACGCCGGTGAACAGCGTCAGCGCCACCAGCAGGAAAGAAAAATCGAACACCATCGTCAGTCTCCAGGATTCACTTTTTTCCGACCTTCAGCACCGCCAGGAATGCTTCCTGCGGTATCTCGACCGTGCCGAGCTGCTTCATGCGCTTCTTGCCCGCCTTCTGCTTCTCGAGCAGCTTGCGCTTGCGCGTCACGTCGCCGCCGTAGCACTTCGCCAGCACATTCTTGCGCAGCGCCTTGACCGAGGCACGCGCGATAACCTGGCCGCCGATCGCAGCCTGGATCGCCACTTCGAACATCTGCCGCGGAATCAGTTCCTGCATCTTGTCGACCAGTTCGCGGCCGCGCTGGTAGGCAGTCTCGCGATGGACGATCATCGACAGCGCATCCACGCGATCACCGTTGATCAGCAGATCCAGCCTGGCGAGTGGCGCGCGCTGGAAATGGCTGAATTCGTAGTCGAAGGAGGCGTAGCCGCGGCTGGCGGACTTCAGCCGGTCGAAGAAATCCAGCACCACCTCGGCCAGCGGCAACTCGTACTGCAGCGACATCTGGGTGCCGAGCTGCAGCATCTTCTTCTGCGTGCCGCGCTTTTCCTGGCACAGCCTGATCACGGGCCCGACGTGTTCCGGCGGCACCAGGATATTCGCGAGTATGACCGGCTCGCGCAGCTCCTCCATCGTGGCCGGCAGTTTCGAGGGATTGTCCACCAGACTGACCTTGCCGCCCGGCTCGAGCACTTCATAGACGACCGTCGGCGCGCTGGTGACGAGGTCGAGACCGTATTCGCGCTCGAGGCGCTCCTGCACGATGTCCATGTGCAGCAGGCCGAGGAAACCGCAGCGGAAGCCGAAACCGAGCGCGGTGGACACCTCCGGCTCGAAATGCAGCGACGAGTCGTTCAGCTTCAGCTTCTGCAGGGCATCGCGAAACGCCTCGTACTGGTCGGTCTGCACCGGGAACACGCCCGCAAAGACACGGGGCTGGACGGTCTTGAATCCCGGCAGCGGTTTCTCGCATGGCCGCGATTCGTGCGTGACGGTGTCGCCGACCGGCGCGCCGTCGATTTCCTTGATGCCGGCCACCACCCAGCCGACCTCGCCGGTCTCGAGCGTCTGCGATTCGACCCGCTTCGGCGTGAACCGGCCGAGCTGATCCACCTGCCAGCTGCGACCGGTGGACACGATGCGGATCCGGTCGCCGCGCCGCAGCGCGCCATTGACGACCCGGACCAGCGACACCACGCCGACATAGTTGTCGAACCACGAATCGACGATCAGCGCCTGCAATGGCGCCTGCGCGTCCCCGCGCGGCGGGGGAATGCGCCGCACCAGTTCCTCCAGCAGCAGATCCACATTCTCGCCGGTCTTGGCGCTGACCTTGAGCGCGTCGCGCGCTTCGATACCGATGATTTCCTCGATTTCCGTGATCACGCGATCCGCGTCCGCCGAGGGCAGGTCGATCTTGTTGATGACCGGCAGCACTTCCAGACCCTGTTCGAGCGCGGTGTAGCAGTTGGCGACGCTCTGCGCCTCGACGCCCTGCGCGGCATCCACCACCAGCAGCGCGCCCTCGCAGGCGGCCAGCGAGCGCGATACTTCGTAGGAGAAGTCCACATGACCCGGCGTGTCGATGAAATTGAGCTGGTACTCGACACCGTCGGCCGCGAGGTAACGCAGCGTCACCGACTGGGCCTTGATCGTGATGCCGCGCTCGCGTTCCAGGTCCATCGAGTCGAGCACCTGCTCCTGCATCTCGCGCGCCTCGAGGCCGCCGCAGACCTGGATCAGCCTGTCAGCGAGCGTGGACTTGCCGTGATCGACATGCGCGATGATGGAAAAATTGCGGATTTTCTGCATTCAGGGAGTGCGGACGCTCTGTAACCGGACAGGCGTCCGGGTAACAGTGCAGTATAGCAGTCGTCCGCCTCAGAACCGGTCAGCGCCGCAGCATGCGCGCAACCGTTGCGGCATCGAGTTCCCCGTGGCAGATCGCGCTGCCATCCACGGTCAGCACCGGGACCTTGAGCCCATATCGGCGCTGCGACACCGGATCGGCGTCGACATCCCGCACCTCGATGGGCAGCTCGTGCGGTGCGAGCTGCTCCGAGAGCGCCGCAATGAATTCCTCGCACAGCGGGCAGTCCGCGCGGCTGTAGACGACGAACCGCGGTCCCTGCATTCTGCGGAGCAGACGCTCAGCGCCTGGCCGGCTGAGCGGGGCTGAGTCCGGTGGCGATGTACTTCAGGGTATCCGGCGGCACTTCGCCGACCACGGTGACCTGGTGCCCCTGGACCACCGTCGAGAATGCCGAGGCGACGCCGGAACGCCGCGAACCGGTTACCGGCACGGCGCCCGGCGCCGGCGCCTCGATGAAAACCGACACCGATGCCAGGCCGTCCGAGTAGACCAGGTGGCTGACCGGCGCGCTCGCGCCAGCCATCGCCTGCATGCCGCTGACCGAGAGCCGGAATCCGGGCGGCATCTGCGCCGCGCGCCAGGCGGGTGTGACACCCGTCGTCTGGGGTGCCTGGCGCACCCAGCGCAATTTCGAACGGTCGAGTCCCGGCTCGAATTCAGAGTCCGCAATGGCATCGTCGATGTCGAGCCGCGTGAATCGCAGCCGCTCGATGACCCGGTTGGCGGCATCCGACAACTCGCTGCGCACCGGCATGTGGGTCGATTCATCGATCCAGAGACGATAGCCGAAGCGGTAGCCGTCCTTTGGGCGGACCACGACAACCGCCGCGGCACCCAGCAAAGCAGCTTCGCGGCCGGCGTAGGCGACCTCGTACCAGGGCTGGAATTCGCCGCCAAACTGCGGCAGCGTGCCCATCAGATCGCTGCCCGCGGCGCGGCGCTCGATGATCGCGAGCTTGCGGTCGGGCAGATAGACGACGACTTCATCGCCGTCGCGAATCAGTTCGCGCCCGTTGCCGGTCAGCGAAACCAGCCGTTCCGCGACCTCCCCGTCGCGGACCCGATGCACGATGCGCAGCCGTTCGCTGCGCCCGGCCGACTCGCAGATGAATTCGCCTGCGTAACTGGTTCCCGCCAGCGCGCGCGCCATGCGATCGAGCCAGACCTGGCCGTCCTCCGCGGCGGCCGGCAGCGACGCCAGCAGCGCAATCGATGCCAGTGCCGGCCGGTATTTCACGGATCGGCCCGCGACGACTCCGGCAGCAGCTCGCCGCCGCCTGTCATTTCCTGCGGGGCAGTGATCAGGCCGGTCACGACGCTGCGGCGGACCAATGGCGAGGCGTAGCGGCTGTGCGCCACCAGGTAGTTGGCAAACTGCGCCGCAGCCAAGCCGCCCGGACCGTCGGCGGGCTCCGGAGTCGTATACGGGCGGGACGGTTCGTCCGCGGGTTCGGCGG
>JBAQWM010000142.1:0-1809 GCA_049298915.1 Steroidobacteraceae bacterium
CGCCTCGATGCTGTGACCCGAATCGAACACGTCGTCCACGACGAGCAGCGAGCTGCCGGCATTCGCCTCTTCGATGATGTAGTGCAGGCCATGGACGCGAATGGTCCTGGCGCGCTGCCCGATGCCGACGTACGCGGAGGTCCGCACGGCGATATGGTCGGTCTTGATGCCGACGAACTCGAAGTACTCCTGAATCGCGATGCCGACCGGAGTGCCCCCGCGCCAGATGCCGACGATGAAGTCCGGTGCGAAGCCGCTGCGATGGATTTTCGCGGCCAACCGGAAGGAATCCTGCAGCAGGCCGGTGGCAGTTATGAATATCTTGTCCATTCATTTTCCCGACGCTCATGCGAGCGTGTGGTAGACCTTCTGCACGTCCTCATCCTGCTCCAGCAGGTCGATCAGCTCCAGGGCCTCGCTCGCCTGCGCCTCCGGCAACTCGACCGGCAGCGTGCACACATATTCCTGTTCCGCGGACAATGGCACCACCTGTCGTTCCTCGAACCGCTTCTGCAGCTGGCCGAAATTCTCGAACTCACAACGCACGACCAGCTGCGGCTCGCCATTCTCGCCGCTGCTCTCGCCCATTTCCTCCAGCCCGTGATCGATCAGGTCGAGCTCCAGCTCATCCTGGTCGATGCCGGCGGGGTCGAGGCGGAACACGCCCATGCGCCGGAACAGGAAGCTGACGCTGCCATTGCTGGCAAGATTGCCGCCGTGCTTGCTGAAGATGTTGCGGACGCTTGCGACCGTGCGGGTCGGATTGTCGGTCGCCGCCTCGACCAGCACGGCGACGCCGTGCGGCGCATAGCCTTCGTACATCACCTGCTGATAGTCGGCAGCGTCCTGGCCCGACGCGCGGCGGATGGCGGCCTCGATCCGGTCCTTGGGCATGTTGATGGCGCGGGCATTCTGGATCACGCGCCGCAGTGTCGGATTGTTGGCGGGATCCGCGCCGCCAGCCTTGACCGCGATCGTGATGTCCTTGCCAATGCGCGCGAATTGCTTCGCCATGCGATTCCAGCGCGCGAACATTGCATGCTTTCGGACTTCGAATATCCGGCCCATGCCGCAAGTATCGCACCCCATCCATGGCTGCGGGTAGGATGGGCGGCATGCGTGATGCGGTGAGGCGTTTCCTGCTTCGACGGATGTTGAACCTGGCGCGCGCTGCGCTTGTGCGGCATCCCACGCCGGCGCAGATTCGCCGGGTGACCGCGCGCGTCGCACCGCTGATTGCGCGGCGCGAAAATTATTCGACCTCGGAATCATTTGCAGTCGGCGCGGGCCGTGCCCGATGGATCGAGCCGGCCGATGGCGCTGCGCAAAGCGTGATCCTTTACCTTCACGGCGGCGGATTCGTTGCCGAGGCACGCTCCATCCACGATCCGCTGCTGGCAGCGATCTGCCGCGCGGGCGCGGCGCGGGGGCTGATGGTGGATTACCGCCTGGCGCCGGAGCATCCGTTTCCGGCCGCGATCGACGACTGTTTTGCGGCCTGGAATTTCCTGCTGTCGTCCGGCATCGATCCGGGCCGCATCGTTATCGCGGGCGATTCGGCCGGTGGCAATCTCGCCGTCGTCACGGCGATGCGCGCGCGCGACGAGGGCATGCCGCAGGCGGCCGGCCTCGCATTGATGTCACCGGTGCTTGACTGGACATTTAGTGGAGCCTCGATAAAACGCAATGACGGCCTGGATCCATTGTTCCGGGCGGCGAGCGTCAATGCGCTGGTGCCGTACTACGGTACGGGAATCGATCCTCTGGACCCGCGCCTGTCTCCATTATTCGGCGATCTGGCTGGTTTGC
>JBAQWM010000143.1:0-2193 GCA_049298915.1 Steroidobacteraceae bacterium
CAGAAGCGGGGGACCCGACTTATGGCGACGCATACGCCCGTATCGGTCTGGAGGACGTCCTGGGCTTGCGTATCACGGGTAATTTCCTGTGGTCGCGCGACGAATTGTCCATCGCCCCGGAGAATCGCGGCGAACAGGCCGAGATCGAGAGTCTCTCCCGCTATGTCTGGCTGCGCGCCGATCGCGACTGGAGCGACGATCTGCAGATGTCACTGTGGCTGGGCCGCAGTGACATCAGCAGCGTGCGCGCTGGCCGCGTCGACAGCCCGACACTCGGGATTGGCGGAGTGGATGACAGGCGGTCTTCGCAATTCAGCGAGTTGCGCGGCCGGCTGAGCTGGCAACCGGGCTCGCGCCACTGGCTCGAGGCGGGCGTTGAGTGGACCCTGGAGGAGGCGCAATACCGTTATGCCTCCGAAATTGAGTTTCCCGTGGAAGTCGCGGCACTGTTCGACCGGGCGACGTCGCAATCGCGCCAGATCGAACTGAATCCCGATCGCGAGCGCGCTTCGCTCTTCTTCACGCACCGCTGGCAGCCTGGCCGCGATCTCGTGACCGAGCTCGGGTTGCGCGCACAGCGCACGATTACCAGTGGCAGCACGACGGAAGACTGGCTCTATGATCCCCGCGTCAATTTGCGCTGGCAGCTCGCGGCGGCGACCAACTTGCGCGTCCATTGGGGCCGCTTTCATCAGACGGACGAGGTGCACGAACTGAAGGTCGAGGACGGCCTGATGGAGTTCCCGGCCGCACAGCGGTCCGATCACCTGATATTCGGCATCGATCACCGCTTGCCCGGCGGGCTCGCCTTGCGCCTCGAGGGATTTCGAAAAGTCCAGTCAGCGCCTCGACCGCGCTTCGAAAACATGCTCGATTCGCTGACTCTACTGCCGGAGATTGCGCCGGATCGGGTGCTGATCGCGCCGGCATCCGCCGAAATGAAAGGCGTGGAGTTGTCCGTCACCTCCGAGGAATTTCAATCGATGCGCTGGCTGTCGGTAGTCTGGTCCGACGCGGTGGATCATGAAGGCGGAACTGATGTGCCGCGCAGCTGGGACCAGAACTGGGCCCTGACTGCCGGTATGGACTGGATTCACGGGCCCTGGCGTCTCGGCGCAGTTGCGGGCGCACACCGCGGGTGGCCAACCACAAGCATCGATGCGCAGGGTTTGGGGAGTCGCAACCGGGACCGGCTGCCCACCTACGTGACGCTGGATCTGCGCGCCGAGTATCGCCGCCCACTCGCGACTGGCAGCCTGACGCTGGTATTCGAGCTGACCAACGCGCTCAACCGGCGGAACATCTGCTGCTCGGAACTGACCGCCACCGACGACGGCAACGGCATGACCATCTTCGCAACACGCACGCGTGCCTGGCTGCCGGTCCTGCCGTCGATCGGCATCCTGTGGGAATTCTGAGTCCGCCTTGAGCGATTGATCTGCCCCCGATCGCCCGTCCAATCCACGTGACGGGTTCGCACGCACCCGCAAGCTGACCTTGCGTCTTCCCTCGAGGCGCCAGGCCGATCGGAGGCCGATTGTTCCTGCTCGAATCATCCGCTTTGCGGAGATACCGCCTGGTATTCGCGCTGGCCGCCGCCTGCCTTGCCGTCGGCGCGATACTGCGCCTCGTGCTGTGGTGGCGCTTCGGAATCCCTGCCGGTGTCAGCGCCCCGATGCTGCCCGCAATCCTGGCAGGCGGCCTGCTGAATGATCTGCTCGAATCGACTTACCTGCTGGCACCGCTGGCGCTCTATGCGACGCTGTTGCCGGACCGCTGGTACCACTCGGGGCCCAACCAGTGGCTGCTTGCCGCCGGCAGCTGGCTGGCGCTCTGCTCCATCGCATTCCTGGCGTTTGCAGAGGTTTACTTCTTCGAGGAATTCGATGCGCGTTTCAATCTGGTCGCTTTCGACTACCTGGCTTATCCCACTGAAGTCGCCGGGGATGTCTGGCAGGAATACCCGGTGCTGCGCGTCGCTCTGGCCTCGGCGTTCTTCGCGACGGTCGTGCTCTGGAGGATCCGCCACCTGTTCAGCCGCGAGCATCAGACGAGTGCAGCATTGGCAGAGCGACTGCCACCGCTGCTGCTGCATTCATCCCTGCTTCTGGTTGCGCTCTTCTGTCCGACCGACCTGCTATCGCTGAGTTCGAGCCGCGTTGCCAATGAACTGGTTCAGAATGGGCTCAGCAG
>JBAQWM010000144.1:0-10923 GCA_049298915.1 Steroidobacteraceae bacterium
AGCTGCACCTTGCCGTGCATGTTGAGTTCCTCGAGAGCATCCACTGCCTGGCGGAGCGCCGCAAGCGTTGGAATGCCCACATGCTCGATGAAGACGGTCTGGGTCGCCGCTGTGCCACCCTGCATGCCGTCGACGACAATCACGTCGGCTCCGGCATGCACGGCAAGCTTGACGTCATTCAGGACCCGCGTGGCGCCGATCTTGACGTAGATCGGCTTCTCCCAGTCCGTGATTTCGCGCAGTTCCTGGATCTTGATGACGAGGTCATCCGGCCCGGTCCAGTCCGGGTGCCGTGAGGCCGAGCGCTGGTCGATGCCCTCCGGCAGGGTGCGCATGCTCGCGACGCGCGGATTCACTTTCTGCCCGAGCAACATGCCGCCGCCGCCGGGCTTGGCGCCCTGGCCGATGACGATTTCTATCGCATCAGCCTGGCGCAGGTCATCGGGGTTGAAACCGTAGCGCGATGGCAGGCACTGGTAGACCAGCGTCCGCGAGCTCTGACGCTCCTCGCGCGTCATGCCGCCGTCGCCGGTCGTGGTGGATGTGCCGAGCTCGGTCGCGGCGATTCCGAGCGCCTCTTTCACGCGAGCGGACAGCGAGCCGAAACTCATGCCGGCGATCGTGATCGGAATGGCAAGTTCGATCGGGCGCGAGGCATAGCGTGTGCCAAGCACCGTGCGCGTCGAGCATTTCTCCCGGTAGCCTTCGAGCGGGTAGCGGGACAGGGAGGCGCCCAGAAACACCAGGTCGTCGAAATGCGGTACGCGCCGTTTGGCCCCCAGCCCGCGAATCTCGTAAAGACCTGTCGCGGCGGCACGCTGGATGTAATCGATGATGCGCCGGTCGTAACCGGCCGATTCCTCGAGCTGCAGATGTGGCGGGTCCGCCGGCCCCGGTTTTTTCGTTCGTTTTCCGGCCATCGCGCTAGTACTCCTGGTTGGCGTCGGCGTTCCAGTGGTACAGGCTCTTCGCCGACGCGATCCTGCGGAAATCCTTCGGGTCGTGCCTGAAACCCGCGGCCCCCAGCAGTTCCGCAACCGCCTTGAAATCGGCCGGGCGCATCGGCTCGAATTGCGCATCCGCGCCGAGCGAGCGCACTTTGCCGCGCACGTAGATCACAGCCTCGTAAAGGGAGTCCCCGAGGGCGTCGCTCGCGTCTTCGCAGATGACGATCCGGCCGGCCTGCGCCATGAACGCGGAGAAGCTGCCGACGCTGCCCCCGACCACGATGTCACCGCCCTTCAGCGAGATGCCGCAGCGCAGCGAAGCGTCCCCCTGCACGATCAGGCAGCCGCCGTGCGCGGAGGCGCCGGCGCCGGTCGAGGCGAATCCCTCGATGCGGATCGTCCCGGACATCATGTTCTCGCCTGCGCCCGGTCCGGCATTGCCGCGCACGGTGATATTCGCAAGCTGGTTCATGCCACCGACGAAGTAGCCGACATGGCCATCGATCTCGACGTCGAAGGGGTGGGCGAGCCCGCTGGCGATCGAATGCGCGCCATCCGGATTCGCGATGCGCACGCGCGTCACGCCGTCCTGATGGGCATCGCGGTGCAGATAACGATTGACTTCGCGCAGCGGCACCTGTGACAGGTCGAATTCCACGGCTTTCACACCCGCCACGAATACACCTCGGCGGGCTTTGGCTCGAAGACCGCGGCGTGGCGGATCCCCGGCAGGTGCGCCAGCGAGCGGAACTCCGAGGCGATCGCGACATAGTCGTCGGTTTCGGCCACCATTGCCGGCTTGCAGGCGAACGGGTCACGGACAATCAGGATTTCCGCGTCGGTCCCCATCAGGAACGTGAAAAACCCGTCGAGTTCCTCGAAGCCGCGCTTGACCGCCGTCACCAGGCTATCGCCTTCGCGCATGCGCCACTCGAAATACCGGCAGGCCGCTTCCGTGTCGTTGTCGGTGACGAAGCGGATGCCCAGCGGCTCGAGTTTTCTGCGTACCAGGTGCGGATTGGAAAGCGAGCCATTGTGCACCAGGCAGAAATCGTGCCCGGCGGTGAACGGGTGCGCATGCGCCGGCGTGACCGCTGACTCCGTCGCCATGCGCGTGTGGCCGATCAGGTGCGTGCCACGCAGGCGCTTGAAGGCATAGCGCTTTGCGATCTCGGCCGGCGGGCCCGTGTCCTTGTACAGATCGATGGACCTGCCGGCGGACAGCACCTGGACCGAAGGCGCGTTGGCGCCGAGCCACTCCACCAAGGCATGCGAATCCGCATCGGTGGTCAGCACGGCGTGATTCGCGGTTGCGCTCAGGTGGTGCTCATGGCTGAAGGCCGCGGCAAGTCCGTCGAGCAGCCTGGACCAGTCGACGGCGGCGCTGCCGGAATACAGGCTCAGCTTGTAGCGGGGACTTGGCACGGGCTCGCTGAAAACCGCGAGACCGGCCGAATCGGGCCCCCGGCTCGACATCCCGACCAGCATCGGCACCATCAATTCGCCCAGGCGGTCACGCCAGGCGGGATTCTTGATCAGCAGACCGACGATGCCGCACATGCGCGAACTCCAGGCCTAGAAGAATTCCAGGAAGCGGCTGGTCTCCCAGTCCGAGACATGGCGCGAATATTCGATCCACTCCATTCGTTTCAGCCGGATGAACTCCGCGGCCAGGTCGGTGCCGATACCTTCGCAAACGACCTTGTCCCGCTCCATTTCCTGCAGTGCCTCCAGCAGCGACTGCGGCAGCAGCGCAATTTTTCGTGCGGTCAGATCGCGCTCCGTCAATTCATAGAGATTCACATTCATCGGTTCGCCCGGCTCGAGCTTGCGATCGATGCCATCGAGCCCGGCCGCCAGGATCGCGGCGGCCGCCAGGTACGGATTGCAGCCGGAATCTGGCAGGCGCATCTCGAGGCGGCCATACGGAATGCGCACGCAGGCGGTGCGATTGTTGTTGCCGTAGGCGACATACGCCGGCGCCCAGGTTGCACCTGAAAGCGAGCGGCCGACGACCAGGCGCTTGTATGAATTGACAGTCGGCGCGCAGATCGCCGTCAGTGCCCGGGCGTGGCTGAGCACGCCGCCCAGGAACTGGTAGGCGAGGGTGGAAAGCCCGAGCCCGCGCCGGTCGGAATCATCGTGAAACAGGTTTTTCGTCTTGGCATTGCCGAGCGAAATGTGGAAATGCGCCCCGCTGCCGGTGCGGTTCGAAAACGGCTTTGGCATGAAGGTCGCGATCATGCCGTTCTGGCGCGCAATTTCGCTCGCCGCCATCTTGACGAAGGTAAAATTGTCGGCCGACTTGAGCGCATCCGCATAGGTGAAATTGATCTCGAACTGGCCATTGCCGTCCTCGTGATCGATCTGGTACACGTCGATGCCGACGGCACGCAGCGCATCGACCATCGAATCGAGCACCATGCTTGCGCGCGACAGCCCCTTGTAGTCATAGCACGGCTTTTCGAGCTGATCGGAGGCATCGAATGGGCCGAGGCTGCCATCGCCGCGGCGGCCCAGCAGCATGAATTCCGGCTCGATCCCCGCAAACATCGTCATGCCGCGCTCGGCCAGGCGATCAAGCTGCCTTTTCAGCGTCACGCGCGAACAGTAGGGGTAAGGCTTGCCATTCACCGTGCCGTTGCAGATGATCCGTGCATAGCCTGGCATCCACGGCACGACGCTGAGCGTGGATAGGTCGCCGACCGCCATGTAGTCGGGGCCTTCGGGACCCATCCCGAAGCCCCAGAGCGCAAAGCCGGCGAAGCCGGCGCCATCGTCCAGCACCATGTCGAGATGCTCCACCGGCACCGATTTGGCTTTGGCGGCCCCGTGGATATCGACAAACTGGGCGAGCACGTAGCGGACTTCGTGCTTGCGCAGGTATTCCCGAGCCTCGGTCCTGTTCACTGCTGTCCCCTTTCTGTCATTCTCAGTTGTTCGACGCCAAGTTCATCGCCCCCTGACTCCACGACGATGGCCCGGAGCGTATTCCAGAGGTAGCGACCAAAACTCGGGTCGCACCAGATGCGATAGCGTTGCCCGTCACCGTGAGCCTGCGCGACGACTAGGACCGCAACGCCGGTCATCAGCGTAAGTACTACGGGATTCAATTGTAACGGCAGCGACGGCAGATTCAGATTGCAGACTTGCGCAAGCACATGCTCGACGCCCCTGCCGCCGAGCACACAGGCATGGTCTTCGCGCAAAACCGGATAAACATGGTCCTGGCCGTCTCCCAGGGCGCGGCCAAGATCGTCCAGCAGCGCTGAATCGGATTCCGTCTCGATGAAGAACTCGGACGTGCCGAGCCGTGCCACCAGGGGCCAGGCTGATGCGCCGTCGCCAGGCACCAGGGGCGCCCAGCTGTTCGCGCGTTCCGGTACCGGGATACGGACGCTCCGGAGCCAGTCCGCCGCCGCGGGGCCCTTGAGGCCAAGCCGGCCAAGGCGGGAGGCATCCACGATCCAGACTGCGGCAGTCGCGTCGCTCATGGTCCGGCGTCATCCGGCCGCTGGCGCCGGCCTTCTGGATCGTAAAACGGGGTGGGCACGAGTACAGCACCGGCCAGAGTACCATCGTCGGCACGAATCGACACGCTGGAGCCGATCCGGGCGAGGTCGGGGCGGATCATCGCCAGGCCGATCGTGCATCCGAGCGTGGCCGACCGCGCCACGCTGGTAATTCGCCCGGCGATCTCGGCGCCATCAATGACCAGATGCGATTCCTTCAGTGGGGGACCGGCGTCGGGCACCCGGAAGCCAACGAGCAATTGCCGCGGCCCGCGCTTCGAAAGCATCCTGAGACTGCGCTGCCCGACGAAAAATGGCTTCTGCATCCTGACGGCCCAGCCTGCGTTGGCCTCGAACGGGTTGGTCAGGCCGTCCGTGTCCTGACTGACGATAAAGTGCCCTTTCTCGAGTCTCAGCAGCCGTTGCGCCTCGACGCCGAATGGCCGCACGCCGCGATCGCGTCCGGCGGCAATCAGCGCATCCCAGACCTGCAGTGCGGAACCTGCCGGCAAGTGGATCTCGTATCCGAGTTCGCCGACGAATCCAACGCGCATCAGGCGCGCGCGCACGCCTGCAACGGCTCCCTCTCGCACCCCAAGAAACGGAAATGCGTCATCCGCCAGGTCGACGTCGGTCAGCGGCTGCAGGGCGGCCCGGCACCCGGGTCCGGCCAGATTGAATGCAGCCAGGTGCCCGGTCAGATTGATCAGCGCGCAGTCAAGCCCCCAGCGGGCAGCCCACCTGAGCAACTCCCGAAACACGGTTGCGGAGCCGCTGGTGGTCGTCGTGAAATAGAAATGCTGGTCGGAAATGCGCGCGATGACGCCGTCGTCGATGATGGTGCCGGCCTCATCCACCATCAGTCCATAGCGGGTCATGCCAACCCGCAGATCGGAAAAGCGGCCCGTATACGCGCGATCGAGCAGGGTGCCGGCATCGGGTCCGTGCACTTCGATCTTGCCCAGGGTGCCGACATCGATGAGTCCGATGCCGGTCCGCACGGCGCGAACTTCCATTTCGATGCACTCTATGCGCGAGTGACCGGCGTTTGCGTAGTACTCGGGCCTCTGCCAGTTGCCGGCCGGCATCCAGACCGCCCCGAGTCCGGCATGGCGCTCGTGGACCGGCGTGGCGCGCTCGGCCTGAAAGCTGCGCCCGGCAAGGTACTTCAACGCCACCGGGTGGAACATCGGCCGCGTCGTCGTCATGCCGGCATCGGCGAGACCGATACCGCGCAGACGCGCGAGGATCCGTGCGGCATTGACATTGGAGTGCTTGCCCTGCGAGGGGCCCATGCCGACGGTCGTATACCGCTTCAGAAGCTCCGGACTGTCGAAACCTTCCTGGGCGGCGTCCCGTAGATCCCTGGCCTGGATGTCTTCGTCGAGATCGACGAAATTCTTGTGCCGCGGATGATCGAAAACCGGATACGGATGCGATGGGCGCCGCGTCGCGGCAGGCCGCGCGGTAAGGGCAGCGGGCGCCTCGAATCCGGCGAACCGCGCTGCGGCATGGCCTGCATTGCGGCCGTCGGTAATCCGGTCCTGGCCGTACACACCCCGCACGCGGCCCGCGGCAAAAACGCCCTCGGGAAATTTCAGCGGCACATGCTGCTGCAGCTCTTCGCTGAATCCGATGGTTGCCCCGGCCTGGGCCAGCAACTGGCAGGCGGGGGCGAATCCGACGCTCATCAGGAGCGCATCGCAGCTCAGCTCGTGCCGGTTCGGCGATCCCGGCTGGCCGTCCGGCCCCAATGCCGCGATCCGCAGCGCGCGCAGGCAGCCGGAACGATCGGCGAGCGCCTCGACCGGCGCGAATCCATGCAGCAATTGCACGCCACGCCGCTCCAGCTCGAATGCGGCCCGATCGGACTCGTCCTTCGGCCGCAGATCCACGAGTGTCTTGACTGCAAGACCGTGGTCAAGCAGATCGGCGCAGAGCGCATGGCCCTCGCGATTGGCGGCCAGCACCACGATGCGCCGGCCGGGCGCGATCGCATAGCGATGCAGCAGTCGCTGCGCGCCGGAACCTAGCATCACGCCCGGCAGGTCGTTGTTTCGGAACACGGCGGGTTGCTCGATCACGCCGGTCGCGATGACGACGGCGCGCGCGCGCACCTTGGCCATGCGTTCGGGCTCGATCAGCGCTACGAAATTGTCGGCGTAGTACCCTGCGGCAAAAGTCGAGTGCAGTGCCGCAATGCCGGCATGGCGCTCTACCTTCTGGACCAGTTCAACGGACGACAGGTCTGCGGCGCCGGCCCATGAACCGCTGCCCCCGGGCTTCGGATTCTCGTCGACGATCAGCACCTGCGCACCCGCGTCCGCGGCAGCAAGCGCGGCCGACAGCCCGCTCGGCCCCGCGCCGATCACCAGCACATCGCAGAATGCGTAGCGCTTCGGCGTCGGTATGCGGGGCGCCGCAAACGACACCGACCCGAGCCCGCTCATTCTTCTTATCACGCGTTCCCAGAACGGGAACATGCTTCCATGAAATGCCTTGTAGTAGAAACCAACCGGCAGGAACCGCGACAGCCGGTCCAGCAGCCGTCCTCGGTCCCGTGCGAGCCCGCCGATGGTATTCACGGCGCTGATCCGCAACTGCGGACGCAGCGCCACCGCGTCGCCGCGGACGTTTGGAATGCCGTCGAGCTGGAACAGGGCGTTTACATCATGATTCGCGGCGGAGAACAGACCGCGCGGGCGGTGATACTTGAAACTGCGCCCGAGGACCATCACGCCTGCTGCCGCGAGCGCGGAGGATATGCAGTCGCCGGAAAATCCTTCGAGCGGCCGTCCCTCGAATGTGAACTCGATGCGGCGCGCCCGGTCGATCCATTCGCCTGGCAGGCGCTGGATGCGATACATCATTTCGGGTCCCCGGCGTGCAGGACGTCGACTGCATGAGTAGCGACGATTTCGTCGCTGGCGGTGTCGCGGTCGACGATGAACCAGTAACCGGAAGCGATATGGCACCACCATTCGCGTTTCACGGCCGGAACGCTGGCCCGATTGAACACGTAATCGGTCCACTCGGCATCGGAACAGGCGTCCGGATCCGGCATCGTGCGCACTTCGCCGCCATATGCGAATTCTGACAGCGGGCGCGGACCATTCAGGGGACAGCGGATTATCTTCATGACATGGGGCGCCGCATCAATGTCCGACTGAAGCGGCGCCCTTCTCGCCGGTCAGTTCAAAGCGCGCGAATCGTGACCATCCGAAGCCGGTAATGAGCGGATGATCACGGCCGCTGGCCACCGTGTGGCTCATCGTCTTGCCGCACACCGGTGTCGCCTTGAATCCCCAGGTGCCCCAGCCGGCATCGAGAAAAAATCCCTCGCAGGGCGTGGTCCCCATGATGGGTGCGAAATCCGGCGTGATATCGGCCATGCCGGCCCACTGGCGGTTGATCTTGACCTCCGACAGGAATGGAAACAGGTCGAGCATGTGCGAGGAAAGACTTTCGGCGAAGTCGAGTGTCGAACGGGTGGAATGCAGCTCATACGGGTCGAGCGAAGCGCCCATGACCAGTTCACCGCGCGCACTCTGCGAGACATAGACGTGTAGCGAGCCGGAAACGATGATCGGATCGAGCCAGGGCTTCAACGGCTCCGAGACCATGGCCTGCAATGGATGGATGCTGATGGGGCAACGCAAGCCGATCATCGCCAGAATCCAGGGCGTGCTGCCCGCGACCGCGCACAGCACCTTTCGTGTGCGCACGGGGCCGCGGGTGGTCCGCACGCCGACCACCGCCCCATCCCGCAGGTCGATTCCGGTTACTTCCGTGTTCTGGTGGATTTCGACGCCGCGACGATCCGCGCCGCGACCATAACCCCAGGCAACCGCATCATGGCGCGCGATGGCTCCGGGCTGGTGATACAGCGCACCCACGATCGGCGCGTGGCCGCCGCAGCTGAGATCGATCATCGGGATCATGCGCTTGACCTGGGCCGCATCGACGACTTCCGACGCGATGCCCAAATGCTTGTTGACTTCCGCGCGCCAGCGCGAAGTGCGCATCGCGGCGTCGGTATGTGCCAGGGTGAAGTGGCCGCGCGTGGAATAGAAGAGATTGAGGTCGAAGTCCTGCGCCAGGTCCTGCCAGAGGCGCACGCTCTCGTCATAGAATCTGACGCCTTCCGCGGTCAGGTAATTGGAACGGATAATGGTCGTATTGCGACCGGTATTGCCGCCGCCGACATAGCCCTGCTCGAGTACCGCGACATCCCGGATGCCGTGATCGCGCGCCAGGTAGTAGGCCGCGGCCAGGCCGTGGCCGCCGCCACCGATGATCACGACCTCGTAGGAATCCTTGAGCTTTTCCGGCTGCCGGAACATCCGCGGGTCCGGATGTCGCCGCGTCATGCCGTATTTCAGCAGCCGATACGGCATGAACTGCGCAAAAGTACGGCCGGGCCTGCAGTACTCATCCCATAATAGTGACTGTTGTTGGATGCATATAACAAGTGGAAAGCAGCAATGGCGTGCGGGTATTGGGATTCAAGCCAGACTGGAGCCGCGTCTCGTTCAAGAAAACGCTGAGGACGACAATCAATGTCTGAACGCCATCTCGGCGGCTGCCTCTGCGGCGCCGTCCGCTACCAGGTCGATGGGCCACTGCGTCCCGTCATCAACTGCCACTGCGGCATGTGCCGACGGTTTCACGGCCATTTCGGAGCCTATACAGCGGCCAGCCGGGGCGATCTCAGCTGGTCCGGATCCGGCGAGCCGAGCGGGTCTCAGTCTTCCCCCAGGGCGAAGCGCGGATTCTGCCCGCGCTGCGGGTCATCGCTCTTCTGGCAGGAGAAGGACAGCGGGAAAATTTCGATCGCCGCGGGCAGTCTCGACGAGCCGACGGGACTCAGGGCCGCGGCCCACATCTACGTGGCACACAAGGGCGACTACTACGACATCGAAGACCAGCTACCCCGGTGGCAGTATTCCAGTTCCAGCTGAGGCAGGAGCCGCGCGGATGCCCGGCCTGCGGCTGCATCAGAACTTCTTGTATGCCTTGCGCAATTCGACCATCGGGTGGCGCGGTGACATCTGGAATTTGACCAGCAGTTCACGCGCGATCATGTCCCGATCCTGCTGATTGTCCGGCAACTTGAGGTCGGGTGGCACCGTGACCCAGGCGTTGACATTGCGATCGAATACGGCGGCACGCCCGTCTTCGTAGCCGAGGTGGACGTCCTCGAGCCAGTTCAGGTCGCTCCAGCCCATCTGGTTCATGTACTTCCTGAGAAACGGCGTCAGCCGGCTGTAGTCAGGGACGAGATTGACATCGTAGCGATAGCCGATGTGCTGGCCGATTTCCCGTTCGCGCTTGCTGTCGAGGCCCGCCGTCCTGACGAAGCGATCGACGTCCTTGCCTGTCCGCTGCTTGCTCATCGCATCCGGCCTCTCAGTAGCGCGTCATGTCGGGCCGGCCGACGGTGTACTGCGTGCCGGCCAGTGGCACCATGGCGAGGGCCGAAGCCTCCATCGTCAGCGCCGCAAGGTCCTCGGGCTCGAGCGAGTGGATATTGGTCTTGCCGCAGGCGCGCGCCAGCATCTGGGCCTCGATCGTGAGCGTGTGCAGGAAATTGTAGACGCGCTCTGCCGCCTGGTCCGGATCGAGCCGCTTTCGCAGTACCGGATCCTGCGTCGTAATCCCGACCGGGCAGCGCCCGGTATGGCAGTGATAGCAATGGCCGGCCTCCACCCCGATCTCGGACTCGTAGTCGGCCTCGGGTATGTCCTTGTTGCAGTTCAGCGCCATCAGCGCCGAGTGGCCGATCGCCACGGCATCGGCACCCAGGGCCAGCGCCTTGGCGACGTCGGCGCCATTGCGGATGCCGCCGGCATAGACCAGCGATATTTCCCCCGACTTGCCGACATCGTCGAGCGCCTTGCGTGCCTGCCGGATGGCGGCGATGCCGGGGACGCCGGTTTCCTCGGTGGCAATATGCGGGCCGGCGCCGGTACCGCCTTCCATGCCATCGATGTAGATGCTGTCGGGGCCGGTCTTGGCGGCCATCCGGACGTCGTCGTAAACGCGCGCCGCCCCCAGCTTGAGCTGGATCGGAATTTCCCAGTTGGTCGCCTCGCGGATTTCCTGGACCTTGAGCGCCAGGTCGTCCGGCCCGAGCCAGTCCGGGTGACGCGCCGGAGAGCGCTGGTCGATGCCGGCGGGCAGGGACCGCATCTCGGCGACCTGGTCGGTCACTTTCTGCCCCATCAGGTGACCGCCCAGGCCGACCTTGCAGCCCTGGCCGATGAAGAACTCGACCGCGTCGGCGAGCTGCAGATGATGCGGATTGAAGCCGTAGCGCGACTGGATGCACTGGTAGAACCATTTGGACGAGAATCGCCGCTCATCCGGAATCATGCCGCCTTCACCCGAGCAAGTGGCCGTCCCCGCCATCGTGGCGCCCCGGGCCAGCGCGACCTTCGCCTCGTAACTGAGGGCGCCGAAAC
>JBAQWM010000145.1:0-4088 GCA_049298915.1 Steroidobacteraceae bacterium
CGTGGGAGCCGCCGCCCCGGGTCCCTTCAGTTTACCTGTACTTCGACCGTCCTGGCGCGTGCCGCGGGCTTCTTCGGCACCCGGACCTTCAGGATGCCGTTCTTGCTCTCGGCCTGGATCCTGTCGACATCGGCGTCCTCAGGAAGGCGGAAACTGCGCGAAAAGGCCCCATAGAAGCTCTCGATCCGGTGCTGTTTTTCGTCCTTGTGCTCCAGACTGTTGCGGCGTTCCCCGCTGATCGTGATCACGCCGTCGTCCACCGTGACCTTCACGTCATCCCTGCTGACTTCCGGCAATTCCGCCTTGATCAGGTATTCGGCGTCGGTCTCGGAGATATTCGCGGCGGGTGCCCAGCTGACGGGGTCCGCCTGGGAAGCGGATTCCAAGGCCGGCCGGCCCGGCTGCAGGCGCCCGAAATAAGGGTTCAAGCGAGTAAAGAATTCGTCCAGATCCCTGAATGGTTCCCAGCGTATCAGTGCCATGTAAGGCCCTCCTTGCAATGGTGGCGGTGTCACGCCCCTGCATGGGGGCTGGCTGCGCCAACTCAAGTGGCAGGCAGCCCTGCAAGGAACTCCGGCGTTGCTTCGGATTGGCCCGCGCCCGTAATATCGGGACGCTTTCAGCGTATCTCCACCGCTCGGGCAGCGACGAGGAATCCTGATGGGCCGCGATCACAACCCGGTAGCCGGCCAATGGTACGAGAACCTCGAGGAAGAAGAGGTCTTTCGGGTCCTTTCGATCGATGAGGACTCGGAACTCATTGAGCTGCAGTACGAGGACGGTGACGTCGAGGAAATCGACTACGAGACCTGGCAGGAACTGGATCTGGAGCTCACGGAAGAACCGGAAGGCTGGTCCGGGGCCGATGACGACGGGGATTTGGACGACGAGGACGACGACTGGGATGACGATGACGACGATGACGACGATGACGACGATGATGAGGACGAGTCCTACGGCGACCGTGACGACTACTGACTCGATCCGCCGGAACCCGCGCTGCTGCCACCGGTCCAAGGGCCATCAACCCGCTGCAGGCCGCCCATGAGACTCGCACTGCTGGTCTTCCCCCTTCTTGCCCTCCTCTCTGGCTGCGCGGCGCCAGCGCCGAGGGAAGAAGGCGCACCAGCACCAAGGACCGATGCCTGCGTTTTCCAGTCGTCGATAACCGGCTTCAGGGTCCTGGACGACAGCCGCGTCGTGCTCTACGACGGTGTCGGCAACAAGCAAGCCTATCTCGCCAGGGTCACGCCAGGCTGTTTCGACTTGTCGCACCAGAACACGGTGGCCGCAATCGATCGTGATGGAAACGGGCAGATCTGCGGATACGGGCGCGACGACATCGCCTACCGGCAGTTCGGGCGGCTTGAAAGCTGCCGCGTGACGACGCTGCAGCAGCTGACCGAGGAAGGCCTTGCGGCGGAACTCGAGAAGGATGCGATAAATCCGCGCAAGGTGATTATCGAGTAGCTATGCGGTCTCAGCACGCACGACACTCCAGGACCAGGCGCCCGAAGCAGCGTCGAAGGCCACCGGATGGCCAGGCTGCCGACCAGGAATGAGGTCCTGAGACTTCCCGATTTGGCGTCCGCCGGTACCGCCAAGTCGGTGATTCGACGGTGGTGCCTGCACGGCCGTAGCCTGAATTATTATGCGTAGCTGGCGCGTCACCCGGGCGGCACTTGAATCGGCCGGACTGCGCATCCATCATCTGGGCGAATCATGAAAAGAATCCTGCTTTTTGTCCTTACCAATTTCGCGATCTTGATCGTCGCGAGTGTCACGCTGCGCCTGCTCGGTTTCGAACCCTGGCTGAATCAGCAGGGTATCAACTTCAATTCGCTGATCGTTTTCGGGGCGCTGCTGGGATTCGGCGGGGCATTCCTGTCGCTTGCCATCTCGAAGTGGATGGCGAAAAAGATGATGGGCGTGCAGGTCATCGCGCAGCCGCGCAACGAGCCGGAGACCTGGCTGCTCGAAACCGTTCGTCGCCAGGCGCAGCTGGCCGGCATCGGCATGCCGGAAGTCGGGTACTTCGAGTCGCCGGAACCGAACGCTTTTGCGACCGGCGCCCGACGCAACAGCGCGCTCGTGGCAGTCAGCACCGGCTTGATCGATCGGATGAGCCGCAGGGAAGTCGAAGCTGTGCTCGGCCATGAGGTCAGCCACGTGGCCAATGGCGACATGGTCACGCTGACCCTGATCCAGGGCGTGGTGAACACTTTCGTATTCGTCGCCTCGCGCCTGATAGGCAATATCGTAGACAAGGTTGTGTTCCGCAACGCACGCGGCCATGGCCCGGCATTCTGGATAACGACGATCGTCGCCGAACTGGTGCTCGCTTTCCTCGCCACGATGATCGTCATGTGGTTCTCGCGGCGCCGCGAGTTCAGCGCCGACGCCGGGGGCGCCCGCCTCGCGGGCCGCGACAACATGATTGGCGCACTGGAGGCGCTGAAGCGCAGCCATCCGGCAGCGCTACCGGATCGACTGGCGGCATTCGGCATTGCAGGCGGCATGGGTCAGGGTCTCAAGAAGCTTTTCATGAGCCATCCGCCACTGGACGAGCGCATTGCGGCGCTGCGCGCCGCGCGAATAGCCTGACGCGCAAGTCGGCCTTGAATCCCGCGACGAAGGCCGTTTCCTCCTCCTGCCTGCAGGCCATCAAGGACCTGCTTGGACCACAGGGTTACCTCGAAGCGGCCGAAGACCGTGCGCCATTCGAGGTCGACTTTCGCGGCATTCATCGTGGCAAGACGCCGCTGGTCGCGTTGCCGCAATCGACCGGACAGGTCGCGCAGCTTGTCCATTATTGCGCCGAGCAGCGGATCGGCATCGTGCCCCAGGGCGGCAATACGAGTTACTGCGGCGGTGCGACACCGGGTCCGCTCAACAGCCAGATTGTCGTCTCGCTGCGCCGGATGAACCGCATCCGTGCACTGGACGGGCTGAATGACTCCATGACCGCGGAAGCCGGCTGCGTGCTCGAGACGCTCCAGCGGGCCGCGGAAGCGGCTGACCGCCTGCTGCCGATGTCGCTGGGTTCGCAGGGTTCCTGTACGCTCGGCGGCATCATTTCGACGAATGCCGGCGGCACCGCGGTTCTGCGTTACGGCATGATGCGTGCGCTGGTGCTGGGTCTCGAAGCGGTATTGCCGGATGGCCGCGTGCTCGACCAGCTGCGCGCACTGCCCAAGGACAATACTGGCTACGACCTCAAGCAACTGTTCATCGGCGCCGAGGGGACGCTCGGTATCGTGACCGCCGCCTGCCTCAGGCTGTTCCCGCGTCCTGCCGACTTGTCAACCGCGATGATCGCGCTCGCATCCCCTGCCGCCGCGCTGGCACTGCTGGCGGAACTCAGGAGCAGGCTAGGCACCGCTATCACTACCTTCGAGATCATGCCGCGGATCGCGCTCGAACTCGTCTGCCGTCATATCGACGGTTTGCGGGATCCGTTCAAGGCCCCGCATCCCTGGTACGTGCTGGTCGAGATCTCATTGCCGCAGGCGGATTCCGACCTGGCCGGTCGCTTTGAATCGGCGCTGGCGGATGCCGTCGTGCAGGGTCGCGTGATCGATGCAGTGACCGCCACTTCGGAGGCGCAGCGCATGGCACTCTGGCGGCTGCGCGAGACAGTGCCTGAGGCGCAGCGCCGTGAAGGCGCGGGCCTGAAGCACGACATAGCGGTCGAGCCACAGAAACTGCCGCGATTCATCGAGGAAGGCAGCAGCATGCTCGCCAAGCTGGTTCCGGATGCGCGACTGGTTGCCTATGGTCACCTCGGCGACGGAAACCTCCATTTCAACCTGAGCGCCGGCATCACGGGCGACGCTTTGCTCGGAGCGGCCGACAAGGTGCAGCGGGCGGTGCATGATCTTGTCGCCGGTTTTGGCGGCAGCATCAGCGCCGAGCACGGTATCGGTCAGCTGAAGATTGCAGAGCTTGAGCGCTACGAGGATCCGGTGGCGCTCGCGCTGATGCGCGGCATCAAGAAGGTGATCGATCCGCTCGGGATCATGAATCCTGGCAAGGTGCTGGAGCCGGATCCACCAGGCCCGGCCTGACTCCCGCAATGGGTCATTTCC
>JBAQWM010000146.1:0-11610 GCA_049298915.1 Steroidobacteraceae bacterium
GCTTGAAGCCGTCGCTGGCGAGTGCCTGCTTGAAGCCGTCGCTGGCGATCGCCTGCTTGAAGCCGTCGCTGGCGAGCGCCTGGCGGAAGCTGTCGCTGGCGAGCGCCTGCTTGAAGCCGTCGTTGGCCATTGCCTGCTTGAAGCCGTCGCTGGCCATTGCCTGCTTGAAGGCGTCGCTGGCCATCGCCTGCTTGAAGCCGTCGCTGGCAAGCGCCTGGCGGAAGCCGTCGCTGGCGAGCGCCTGCTTGAAGCCGTCGCTGGCGAGCGCCTGCTTGAAGCCGTCGCTGGCGAGTGCCTGGCGGAAACTGTCGCTGGCGAGCGCCTGCCTGAAGCCGTCGCTGGCGAGCGCCTGGCGGAAGGCATCGGAGGCGAATGCGGCGGCCAGGTCCTTGTCGGACAGGATCTTCTGATAAAGGTCGGTCTGCATGAACTGCGCCACGGTCTGGTCACCCAAGGGAAGGGTGTTCGACCCTGACGTGTCGGCTCGATAGCGTTCGGCGGGAACGACAGAACCGGCCAGATCGTCCTTGGCCGGCGGGTACAGTTTCGCCGCATAAGCCACGACGGCCAGTACGACGATGCCACCGACGAGCAGCCAGATCTTGGTCCTGGGCGAACCTGTCTCCGAACTTGCCATGTTTGCTCTCCCCCTGATCAGGCCTGAACGGCCCGGCAATGGTGATTCAATGTACCAAATACGCTGCCGGCATGAAGAAGTTGGTGCCTTTTGCGCAGGAAAGGCCGGCACCGCAGGCACTGGCAGGCTATTTCGGCCCTATCCCCCTGTTTACTCGATCTTTTTGCCGCAATGCGGGCAGGTCGGGACAACCAGATGGCGGAGCGACTCCGTGCGCAGCATCCGCTCGAGGGTCTCGCTTGGGACCCCCAGCTCCTTGCTGAGCGCCAGGAGCTCTGCAAGCTCCGTTGGATTGACGGAACCGTCCGACAAGGCGAGATCCATCCTGACGCTCAGCTGGTCGCGCCGTGCCTGCAGTTCCTCGGCAAACCGCGCAGCGAGGATGCCCGCCGGGAATGCGACGATGCCAACGCCGAGCAGCATGACGATCGCCGCAAGAAACCGGCCCAGCGACGTTACTGGCGTGACATCTCCGTAGCCTACCGTGGTCATGGTCACGACCGACCACCACAGCGACTCGCCGATGCTGCCGAAGTTTTCCGGCTGGACATTGTGTTCGATGCCGTACATGAGCGATGCCGCGACCACGACCAGGATCACCATCGTGATCAGGCCCGACAGAAGCGTGCGGGCCTCGGCCTGAATTACCGCGATGAAGATTCCCAGCCCTTTGAAGTAGTGGGTCAGCTTCAGCAGCCGCAACAGGCGCAGCAGGCGCAGGTAGCGAAGATCAATGACCAGCAGCATGCCGAGGTAGGCCGGCAGGATCGCAATCAGGTCGGTCAGCGCGACCGGAGTGACGACGTAGCGCACGCGCGCCTGCCACGCGGGCAGGCCGTGGTACCGGGAATTGTCCGGCGCGACCCAGATGCGCAGCAGGTACTCGATCGTGAACACGGCAATCGAGAACAACTCGAAGGCATGGAAGGCCGAGTCCAGGCGCGTGTAGTGCGTCGGGTCGGAAGCCACGATGACGGCCACCGCATTCAGCAGGATCAGCGTGACGAGCACGGCCGCAACCCACCACGAGGCCCGGCCGCCGGAAAATCCGCCCTCGATCAGTCGGTACCAGCGCTCGCGTTGCATTGCGGGTACCTCCAGGGTGCCCGCGCGCAAGGTAGCACCCGTGCGCGCGCCGTTCCAGAGCAGTCGCAGCTGGAAATGCGCTCAGGCACTGCTACGCCGGTCTGCATTCGACCCCGGTCGGCTACGCACTACGAAAATCCTAGTTCGTTGGCGACACCTCAACCGGGTATCCGGCTTCTTCCCAGGCGGGGAAGCCCCCGGCAAAGTAGAACACCCGCTTGAAACCCCACTTCAGGGCTTTGGCGCTGGCGTACGCCGAATCCGGGCAGGTCTTGCCATGGCAGGACACGACAACTTCCTCGTCCTTGCCGACGATGCGTGACAGGTTCTCCCGCGAATATTCGGTGGAGAGGTCGAGATTGAACGCGCCGGGAACGTGGCCGCTGGCGAAGCCTTTGGCAGCGCGCACATCCACGAATTTGGCGCCGCGGCCGTGCAGCGCCTTGGCCTGCCGGACATCGATCGTGGTGGCGCCAGTAACGTCGAAATAACCGCCGGTCTTGCGCAGCAGCGCCCGATATTCCTCGAACGGGATATCGGTTCCCGCGCCTTCCGGAACACCCGCCATGCGCAGGCCCTCCATCAGCTGGTTGCGGTAGGCCGGGTCGTAATTGAACAAGTCGCCGTACCACCACCCGCCTCCCCACATCTGGACGGCAAGCTTGTTGTATCCCGCAGCCAGGCTCGCTTCATTGAATTTCCCGATGGCCTCAGAGCTACGGTCTTTGCGACCAAGATATCCCAGGTTCGCAATCACGCCGATGTAGTCCTCGAAGACATCGCCCTGCACGGCCAGCAACCTGTCGAAGGTCTCGACCGACTCCTCGTAGCGCTGCTGGTGGAAAAGCGAAATCGCGAGCGTGCGCAGGTAGTCCGGCGAGTACAGGGGATCGAGCCGCATCGCCCAGCGCACCGACGCCTCGGCCTCCGCCGCCCGCCCCGTCGCATTCAGGATGCGGGCCTTGCTGAGGTGAATGTCGGGATCGTTCGGGGCTAGCGCCATGGCGCGGCCGATCTCGGTGAACGCCTCGTCGTAGATTCCCTGCTTCGAGAAGAGCTCGGCCGACACGGCGTGGGCCAGCGCATTGGGCTGTCGCTTCGCCTGGGCGAGGGCCGCCTGCATGCGGTCATACGCGCGCTGGTATCCGCCCTCGGTCGTCGACTCCCAGGAAGACTGGACGATCCGCCATTCTGCCGCGGCCAGGGCCGCATAGGCGCGCGCGTACCCGGAATCGAGCGCGATCGCCTGTTCGAACAGTGCAATCGACTTGTTGGTGTCTTCCTCGGTGCCCTGGCGATAAAGCGCCCAGCCGCGCAGCACCGCATCGTAGGCCTTGAGGTTGCTTGTCTCGGCGAGCCCGACCCGCGCTTGTTCGTCCTGGGTGAGCTCCACCGCGAGCGCGGCGACGATCTGACCGACCACCTTGTCCTGCAGCGCGAAAACGTCCCGAATCGAGCCATCGTAGCGCTCCGCCCAGAGGTGCTGGCCACCGAGCGCGTCGATCAGCTGTGCATTGATGCGAACGGCGTCACCCTCACGCCTGACACTACCCTCCAGCACGTAGCGCACGCCAAGATCCGCGGCCACCTGCTGCACCTTCACGGATTTGCCCTTGTAGGTCCAACTGGAGTTGCGCGCTATGACGAGGACTCCGGAGAGCCTGGAAAGATCGGTGATGATGTCGTCGGTCAAGCCATCAGAGAAGAATTCCTGATCGCGCTTCTCGCTCATGTCGATGAATGGCAGGACGGCAATCGATTTCTCGGGTACTGCCGGTGCAGCGTGATCGGCTCCAGTGGCTGTCGCGGAAACCGGACTCAGTTCCGCGACAGATTTTCCTGGCCAGAACTTGTCGACGGCAAAGTAGGCGAGGACGAGCACGAAGACAGCGACGCTGGCGGCCAGCTTCCATTTCTTACGCGGCGCGGCTACCTCGCGACTGGCGAGCGGCGGATCAGCATGGGCGCGCGGTTCACCCGCGACATCGGAGTCGAGATGACTCCGGACTGCCTCGATCAGCTTGGCAGCGACCCCAGGGATGCCCCCGACCCCGACATCGATCCACTGCGATTCACTCAGGAAGTACTCGAAAGCCGGTGGCAACGGCGCAACACTTGTGCGCAGCGCAATGATCGGTCGCCCCTTGGACGAGGCGCGCTCGATCTCTTTCCCGATGTGTTTCGAGCCGAGTGCGCTATCGGACAGAACCAGAACCAGAGCCCTCGCCCCGCTGATGGCCAAAATGATGGCCTCGGCGTAGTGCGCTCCGGGAGTTACATTTCGTGGCGCGAACCAGCACCGCAGGCCGTTCCGCTCCAGAATCTCAGCAATGTCGTTGGCTAGGGCTGCGTCCTGCGAGGCGTAACTGATGAATACATCGGGTGCGCCAGCAAGGGCGCCCCTCGCCTGCACTCCGCCATCCCCTTCGGTCACGCCCGCCCCCCCGACGCTTTGGCGATGTTCGCGCATGCTCTCCGCGTTAGCAACCAGTTCGCGGACGGGCTTTCTCAGGTAGTGCCTGATAATGCAAAAGTCTTGCGGGTTGCGTAAGGTTGGCGAAGATGACGCTACGCAGGCGAGCGAACCCTTGCGCTACGCCAAAAGAGCCTTACACCCACAAGATTGTGTATGCCATTGATTTGATTAGCGCGTCCGGAGTGGTTGTTCGCGGCCTGGGGCCGTGAAACCCTCTCAGGGCTTGAGACCGCCGGCCTGCGCCGGCGTGCTTCAGTGGCGCTACGCGCCACTTTGTCGAACCCCGACCCTCTGGTTTGTAGGGCGTCAAGGAACTTGGTGGCTTCTCGCAATCAACCAGTTTCGAGGCCCGCCTTACTCCACCGTCACGATCACCTTGCCGCGTGCGCGCCCGGTCTCCAGATAGCGCATCGCTTCTGCGGCCTCGGCCAGCGGGTACCTGCGGTCGATCGCCGTCCTGAGCTTGCCTGATTCCATGAGCCGGCCGAGCGCCGCAAGGTCTTCGGTACTGCCATGCGAGAGGAAGAAGGCGATGTCTTCGTCGACGAACCAGGAGATCACCATGGCCTTGATGGGCGCCCAGAGCGCGCCGAACCAAGGGTTCGCGTCGGGCCCGCCCCCGCCGATGATCAGGAGCTTACCGCCGGGCTTGAGCACGCGGCGTACGTCGAGCAGATCGTGATTAACGACGTTGTCCATGACCACGTCGTAGCGTTCATCACCCCTGGTGAAGTCGCTCTGGGTGTAGTCGATGACGTGGTCGGCGCCGAGCGAGCGTACGAGCTCGACATTCCTGCCGCTGCACACGCCCGTGACCTCCGCACCCAGTGCCTTTGCGATCTGAACGGCAAAGGTCCCGACGCCGCCGGAGGCGCCATTGATCAGTACTCTCTGGCCAGGCTTGATGCCCGCGCGGTCGCGCAGGGCCTGCAGCGCGGTGAGCCCGGCGACGTTGATACCGCCGGCGTCCTCGAAGCTGACGCTCGCGGGCTTCGCTGCCAGGTTGCCATCGTCGTTGATCGTGATGTATTCCGCGAGCGCGCCATTCCTGCCGCCGAACACTTCGTCGCCCGGCTTGAAGCGGGTGACCTGCCTGCCCACGGCCTCAACGGTGCCGGCGAAATCGATGCCGACGCGCGCATTCTTCGGTCTGCCGAAGCCGGCGTCGAGCCGGATGATGTAGGGTTCGGCGCGCACGTAGTGCCAGTCGGCGGGGTTGACGCTGGCGGCATGGACCCGCACCAGCAACTGCTGGTCGCCGGGCACAGGTTTCTCGATGTCCTCCAGCTGCAGGACATCGGGCGGCCCATAGCAGCGGCGGACAATGGCTTTCATCGTCGTGGCCCCCTGCGCCAGCGTCGGCGGCGGCCCGCAAGCATCGCTGCGGCTGATCGCGAACGCGAACACCGCCGTCGCAGCGGCCGACAGCAGCAATACGCCTGCTAGAATCCGACGAATCCACCTGCCCATATCGCGCTCCCGCTCCCTGATCCGAGGTATGGACTATCCCTTGCGCCCCGCAGTCGGGGAAGACAATTGCGACGGATGGCGGCCGGCGGCTGCCGAGCTGCGCTCTGCGCGGACGCGCGCCGGCGCATCTGGCAGACTACCCCTGCCTCCCCGCGCGAGGCGCTGCGTGACAGCCGCAAACGTCTCGTGACCGACCGCCATTGCGATACCCGATCGATGATGAAGATTCAGGCGAGCGACCTGGCAGCGAGTTCGGCGATCGCTTTCGCGCCTGCTTCCGTCGGCAATGTTGGAGTCGGCTTTGAAATCCAGCATCGAACTCAGGATCGATAAGGGCATTCCTCTGGATTCCGGCCTCGGAGGCCCGGCGGCTTCGGCAGTGGCGGCGATGGTCGCCGCCAACGAAGTGCTGGAGCGGCAGTGAACGTACAGAGCATCCGCGACGAGAGTCTGCAGGTGGCGCTTTCGCGCGCCTTCCTGGATGGCATCGCTCCGGACGGCGGTCTGTACGTGCCGACCAGGATGCCGACCATCGACTGGAAGACACTCGGCGATCATTCGACACTCGACTCGATCGCTTCGCGGCTGCTGGCACCCTTCTTCGAGGGGGACGCACTATCCGAAGCCCTGCCCGCGATCGCTGCTGAAGCCCTGGACTTCCCCGCTCCTCTCAGGCCGATCGGCAGTGGCGCAGAACGGCTGTCCGTACTCGAGTTGTTTCACGGGCCGACCGCCTCCTTCAAGGATTTTGGCGCCAGGTTCCTGGCGGCTTGCCTTGCCCGGATTCCGCGGCCGGATCCGCGGCCGCTGACGATCATTGTCGCGACGTCCGGTGACACGGGCGGCGCGGTTGCGGCGGCGTTTCACCGTCGGCCCGCGGTGCGCATCGTACTTCTGTTCCCCGCCAACGGCGTCTCCCCATTACAGGCGCGCCAGCTCACCTGCTGGGGCGACAATGTTCAAAGCTACGCGGTTCGCGGCAGCTTCGACGACTGCCAACGACTCGCAAAGCAGGCCTTTCGGGATACATCCCTGCAGCAACGTCTCTCACTCGGCTCCGCCAACAGCATCAATATCGGCCGGCTACTGCCCCAAATGACGTACTTCGCGGCTGCGAGTCTCCGGATTCGGGCGGGTGGAGGTATTGCCTCGTTTGTCGTCCCGTCCGGCAATCTCGGGCAGGCCCTCGCGTGCATCTGGGCACGGGAGCTCGGATTGCCGATCGGCGACATCGTTCTCGCGCACAACGCAAATCGCACGGTTCCCGACTATTTTTCCGACGGGCGATGGAAGCCGAAACCCACGGTCCAGACCATCGCGAATGCGATGGATGTCGGCGATCCCAGCAACATGGAGCGACTCATGTTCCTGTATCGGGACCATGCGACGATGGCTGCGCAACTTCGCGCCGTATCGGTCGGCGATGACGAAATACGCGAAAGCATCCGCCGCGAGTACCGCGACTCGAGGTATATTCTCTGCCCTCACACCGCGGTGGCGGCCCAGGCCTACCGATCGTTGCCCGCAGACGAGCGGCGCCGCTCGCACTGGGTCATCGTTGCGACGGCCCATCCCGCGAAGTTCCCGGAGATAGTGGAACCGCTCATCGGCCAGGCGGTCGCCACCCCGCCCGGGCTGGCCCGCCTGCTCGCACGCCGCGTTGCGCACCAGGAGATAGCGGCGGCCTTTGACGGATTCCGGACACTGCTTCTCGAATCATGAGAATGCATCAATCGTCGAATGGCCAGACCTCCAAGCCATGCACCGCGTTGCGGATATCCAGGGTCAGGTTGACGCAAGGATCGTCGGCAGTGTGAACGTCATACACTAGGGGCGAGCGGCACAAAGAAACGATCGAATGAACGACAAAGTCAAGCTCGCGCCGGAAACCATCAGCGCCCAAGCCCTGCAGCAGATCGATTCATCGTCCGGAGGCCTTATTCCCACCATTCGTCCCTCTTCGACCTATGTTCGAGACGAAAATTATCAGCTCGTCGATGCGCGACGGGCTTACGGGCGTGAGAGGGACCGATTGTGAACACGGCTGCATGTACGGTGCGGATTCGCAGCTGCCACTTGCCGCCAAAGGCGCAGACGGCGTGAGCAGAAATCCGCGTTACGACATTCTCTTCGAGCCCGTCAGGATCGGGCCCGTCACGGCGCCCAATCGCTTCTACCAGACGCCTTACGCGACCGGGACCGGCAACCAGATGCCGCATACGCGGGCAGCGATCCGCGAAGTGCGCGCCGAAGGGGGCTGGGGTGTCGTGAATACCGGCTACTGCTCGATTCACCCAAGCTCCGATGACGCTCCACTGCCGTACTGCCGGTTATGGGATGACGATGACGTCAGCATTCATGCTCTGATGGTCGATGCAGTCCACCGTCACGGCGCACTGGCCGGCGTCGAGCTGTGGCATGGAGGGAGCGGCACCGGCAACCGCCTGACGCGCGTAACGCCCATGTCCGTCTCCGGAGTTTCCACCCATACGACGTACCCGGGATGGATAACCCTCGCCGCATCGCGGCCCATGGACCGGCAGGATATTCGCGAGTTCCGTCGCTGGCACGTGGACGCAGCCAGACGCGCGCGCTCGGCCGGTTTTGACATCGTCTACATATATGCCGGCATGGGCTACGGCCCCTACCAGTTCCTCCTTCCATGGATGAACAAGAGAACCGATGAGTATGGCGGCAGTCTGGAGAATCGCGTGCGGCTCACACGCGAGATCGTGGAGGACATGAAGGAAGCGATCGGGCAGACCTGCGCCGTCGCCGTAAGATTCAGCAGCGACGCCCTGCTCAAGGTGCCCGGCGAAACAATGAAATCTGAGGCCCATGAGATTGTCTCGATGTTGTCGGACGTCCCTGACCTGTGGGATGTGAAGTCATCCAGCTGGACCATAGAAACCGTGTCGGCAAGGTTTAGCGAGCAGGGAGCGCAGGAACCATGGAACAGTTTTGTGAGGCCGTTGACTTCAAGACCCGTTGTCGGCGTTGGCCGATTTACATCACCGGACGAGATGGTGGGCCAGATCAAGCGCGGCATACTCGATCTTATCGGCGCGGCCCGGCCATCAATTGCGGATCCGTTTTTGCCAAAGAAAATAGACGAAGGTCGGGAAGACGAGATCCGCGAGTGCATTGGCTGCAACATATGCGTGTCCTCGTATCACGATGGGGTCCCGGTCCGCTGTACGCAGAACCCGACAATGGGCGAAGAGTGGCGCCGTGGCTGGCATCCGGAACGCATCCCGCCCGGCGATCCTGATCGCAAGATATTGATAGTCGGCTCGGGACCGGCCGGTCTGGAATGCGCTCTCGCCCTCGGCAAGCGCGGATTCGCCGTCACCGTGGCGGAAGCGCGCGATGAGCTCGGTGGCCGTATAACGATCGAATCGAAGCTGCCCGGCCTCTCAACCTGGGCGAGGGTTCGCGACTATCGGACAAACCTGCTTCGAAAGATGCGGAACGTGGAAATCTATCGTGGCAGTGCGCTGACCGCCCGGGACGTAATCGACTTTGGATGCGATCACGCAATCGTCGCAACGGGCGCCCGCTGGACGCGCGAGATCCTGAGTGCCGAAAGCTACCCGATCGATGGGTTCGACGGCGAATCGATCTATACGCCGGACCAGATATTGGCCGGCACAAATCCCGAAGCTCCAGTCGTCATTTACGACTTCGACCACTACTACATGGGTGGTTGCCTTGCAGAGCTGCTGCGGGCGCGAAACCAATTGGTAACCCTCGTCACCCCGGCAAGTGCGGTCTCGGCGTGGACTTTCATGAACAACGAACTTGCGGACATTCGAAGGCGCATGATCGATCTCGGTGTCACCGTGATCCTGGAGAATCGCATCACCGGATTCCAGCCGGGATCTGTCGAATTGCGCAGCATTTACCGGGAAAGCGACGTCAGAACGATCGAATGCGGCTCGCTGATCATCGTCGGGACGAGAACCCGGAATGACGGATTGTTTCAGGAGTTGCAGGCCGACTCCACACGATTGGCGGATGCCGGCATTACATCGCTGCGATGCATCGGGGACTGCCGGGCGCCCGGCACGATTGCGCACGCCGTGTATTCGGGGCACGAGTGCGCGCGCAGCATCGATGCCGGCAGCGCATCCGGTTCATTCGAGCTGGAGAGACCCAGACTCTAGGTGGTGTTTTCGCGGCGAGCTGCGGCGGGAAGCATGCGCTCCGCCGTTCGGGAGTTCGGGAATTTGTCCGCTATTGTGTCCAAGACCCGCTCACGGCCGGCCCACACCCTCGGGGACTCTCGAAAAAGGGCTCTTGTTCGTCCTATACTCGTGAAACCTGGCAGCAACCCTATAAGCCGCATCTGCCATGGGCGGGAGGAGACGATGAGCAGTCAGCTGGATCGGAAAATCGAACTGGCGTATGCGCGCCGCCGATTCCTGCACCACAGCGCGATTGCGCTCGGGGGCGTAGCCCTCGGTGTCCCGGCGCTCGCCGCGTCGAAGGAATGCACGCTGACTGAGCAGGAAGTTCTTGGCCCGATGTACAACTACGGCGCGCCGTTGTTCCAGGTCAAGCTGGCCGGCGACGATGAGCCTGGAGAAAGACTGATGTTGAGAGGTTCGGTAATGAGCGCGGACTGCCGCACACCGTTGCCACGGACCATAATCGAAATCTGGCAGGCCAACGACGCCGGCAACTACGACAAGAAGAAGCCCGGCGATTTTCTCGAACCCGCGCCACCCTTCCACCTTCGCGGCATGCTGCTGACTGACGCGATGGGACGGTACGAAATCGAGACCATCGTGCCGGGCGCCTATCCGATTCCACCGGGCATGCCCGGACTGGAAAAATTTGGAGGTTTGACGCGAGCCCGTCACATTCACTTCAAGATCCTGCCTTTCCTGCACCTGGCGCTTACCACGCAGCTTTATTTCAAGGGCGATCCCAACCTGCCCGGCGATCCCTGGGGCGGTCACAAACCATCGCTGGCGCTGGATCTCAAGCAGGATGGCCGGTACATGGTCGGCGATTTCGATTTCGTATTGGGAACCGGGTTGTAGACATCCTGCGGCCCGGCGACATTGGAGAATTGGCGCGCCCGGAGAGATTCGAACTCCCGACCCCATGGTTCGTAGCCATGTACTCTATCCAACTGAGCTACGGGCGCGTTGCGGGCGCGAATCCTACCAATATCCGGTCTAAGCGTCTAATTCGGCGGGGTTTCCTGCTGGAGCCGCCGGGCCACGGCTTCGGCCTGTTCCAGGGCCCGTAACACGTTCTCCCCGGCGACCTTGGCCAGGTCCTCGTCGCTCCAGTCGCGGCGGATGAGTTCGGCGAAGAGATTCGGGTACATGGACACGTCTTCCAGCCCCTCGGGCCAGTTGGTGTTGCCGTCGTAGTCCCCGCCGATGCCGATGTGGTCCACCCCGGCCACACGCCGGATGTGCGCGATGTGGTCGGCGACCGCGGCGACGGTCACCCGGGGCATCACGGTCCGGGCCTCGATCTCCTTATAGATGGCGTCCCGTTCGGCCTCGCTCTTGCCCGCCGCGCGGACCAGGTATTCCTGGATCATCGGCAGGGTGACGTCGGCGGCTTCCTGGGAAATAAACCCGGAGACGAAGGTCACCATGATCACGCCGCCATTGTCGCGCAGCATCACGAGTACATCGTCGGGCACGTTGCGGGGGATCTCGCACACGGCGCGCGCAGCGGCGTGGCTGAAGATCACGGGCGCTTTCGAGACCCGCAACGCGTCGCGCATCGTGTCGGGCGCGGTGTGGGAGAGATCCACCAGCATCCCGAGCCGGTTCATCTCGCGCACCACCCGTTCGCCCAGTTCATTGAGGCCACCCCAGGCCGGCGGGTCCTGCAGCGCGGAATCTGCCCAGTTGGTGTGGCGGTTGTGGGTCAGCGTCATATAGCGCACGCCGAGGTCATAGTAAGCGCGCAG
>JBAQWM010000147.1:0-1624 GCA_049298915.1 Steroidobacteraceae bacterium
GTGCTGTATGTCGCGCGCGTCTGCGAGATCGACGAGATCTTCCGGATCGGCGGGGCCCAGGCAATCGCGGCGCTCGCCTACGGAACGGCAACGGTGCCGCGGGTCGACAAGATCTTCGGCCCCGGCAATACCTGGGTAATGGCCGCGAAGCAGCAGGTCGCCGCCGACCCGGATGGCGCCGCCTGCGATCTGCCGGCCGGGCCTTCCGAGGTACTGGTGATCGCGGACGATTCGGCGCCGCCGGCATTCGTCGCCGCGGACCTGCTGGCCCAGGCTGAGCACAGCAGCGAGGCGCAGGTGATACTGGTGTCGGATTCGCTGCAGCTGATCCAGCGGGTCAACGATGAATTACCGCGCCAGATCGCCACCCGCTGTCGCTCCGGCGTGATCATCGCTTCGCTGGCGCTCGGCCGCGCCATCCTCGTCCCGGATCTCGCAACCGCCGTCGAAGTCTCGAACAGCTACGCTCCGGAACACCTGATCATCGCGACCGCGAGGCCGCGCGACTGGCTCGCGCAGGTGCGAGCCGCCGGTTCCGTGTTCCTCGGTCACTGGACCCCGGAAGTGCTCGGCGACTACTGCAGCGGGACCAATCACGTATTGCCGACCCACGGCTATGCGCGTTCATACAGCGGCCTGTCGCTCAACGACTTCACGCGGCGCATGACCGTCCAGCAGGCGACAGCCGAAGGGCTTGCCGGTCTCGGACCCGTCGCCAGGCAACTTGCGCTGCTCGAAGGGCTCGATGCACACGCCCATGCGATCAGCGTCCGCCTGCCGGTCACTCCGCAGGCCGCACCGTGAACGACGTTCTGCAACTGGCGCGTCCGGAAATCCGGACCCTCGAGCCCTACCGGCACGCGGTCTGGGCTCCCGCGATGGTGCGCCTGCACGCCAATGAGAATCCGTGGACCGACGACACCGATGGCGGTGTGGGCGACCTGAATCGCTATCCCGAACCGCAGCCCAGATCGCTGGTGGCGGCGTTATCGTCGCTCTACGGTGTCGCGCCGGATCAGCTCCTGATCGGACGCGGCAGCGATGAGGGCATCGACCTGCTGGTGCGCGCTTTCTGTCGCGCCGGCCGGGATCGGGTAATCGTGTGCCCGCCGACCTTCGGCATGTATGGCGTCGCGGCAGCGATCCAGGGTGCCGGCGTAACTGCAGTGCCGCTGGATGCGGATTTTGGCCTCGATGCCGATGCGGTGCTCGACGCCTGGTCCCCCGGCGTCAAGATCGTGTTTCTCTGCTCCCCGAACAATCCAACCGGTAACTCCATGGATCCGCGCGCGCTGGAGCGCATAGCCTCAGGTCTGGACGGGCGCGCGCTGGTGGTGCTGGACGAGGCCTACATCGAGTTCTCGCGCTCATCGAGTCTCGCCGACCGCCTGCAGCAATGGCCCGGACTCGTGATCCTGCGCACGCTGTCCAAGGCACATGGCCTGGCCGGCGCGCGCTGTGGCGCCGTCCTCGCCGCCGCTCCGATCATCTCGCTGCTAGCGCGCATGATCCCGCCATACGCGCTGCCGGCCCCGACAATTGCGGCAGCTCTCAAAGCGCTCGAAGCGCCGCGGCTCGCGCGCGCCCGCGACCGCGTCGACCGCCTGATAGGGGAGCGCGAACG
>JBAQWM010000148.1:0-2088 GCA_049298915.1 Steroidobacteraceae bacterium
GTGCTGGAGCGGCAGTTGCGGGACGCCCGGCCGCTCGGCCCGGACGAGAAGCTACAATCGGTCGAGATCAATATGGGCCAGCAAACCGGGATCGAGGCCATGGTCGAGCGCATCCGCCATCGGCTCAGGACGCACTGATGCCGGTGTCCGCCAGCCACGAGTTGCAGGCACTGCTCGACGTCGCGACCGATGCCGTGGTCATCATCGATCACCACGGGATCATCCAGTCCTTCAATGCGGCCGCCGAACGGATGTTCGGCTATCCGGCCGCCGAAGCGCTCGGGTCGAATGTCAGCCTGCTGATGCCAGAGCCGCATCGCACGGCGCACGATTCCTACATCGCGCGTTACCTGGCGAGCGGCGAGCCGCGCATCCTCGGCACCGGCCGCGAAGTGGACGCGCGCCGCAAGGACGGCAGTGTCTTCCCGGTCGCGCTCGCGGTCGGCCGGATCCGCAACAGTGATCCTGCGCGCTTCGTCGGCTTCATGCACGACCTCACGATCCGCCGCCGTGCCGCCGACGAGCAGCAGCATATGCGACAGCGCATGGCGCGTGTCTCGCACCTGGCGACGCTCGGCGAGATGGCCGGCGCCATCGCGCACGAGATCAACCAGCCACTGGCCGCGATCGCCAACTACGCCCGTGCCTGCGAGCGCCTGCTGCAGGCGCCGGATCCGTCGCTCGCCGAGGTCCAGGACGCGCTGCGGCAGATTTCCGGCCAGGCGCTGCGTGCCGCCGAGATCATCCGGCGCGTTCGCCACCTGGTCCGGGCCCGGGAACCGCGCCGGGACGTCGCCGACATCAATGCGCTGGTGCGCGAGGTATCCGCGCTGGTGCGTGCCGAGGCCCAGCCCCAGGGCGCGCGGGTCGCGCTCGAGCTTGCCGACGGTCTGCCGCCGCTCGCAGTCGACGGAATCCAGATCCAGCAGGTGCTGCTGAACCTGATCCACAACGCCGTCGAGGCGCTGGCTTCGAGCGCTGGAGCGGGGCCGCAGGTCATCGTGCGGACCGAACTGGCATCTGCAGGCGAGATCGCCATCAGCGTGATCGATTCAGGCCCCGGCGTGGACCCGGCGCTGGCCGACCGGATCTTCGATCCGTTCTGCACGACCAAGGAGCACGGCACCGGTCTCGGCCTCGCGATCAGCAAGTCGATCGTCGAGGCACACCACGGGCGACTCGGCTATCGCGCAAATGAGCCGACCGGCGCCTGCTTCACGATCCGGCTGCCGGTGGCGCCGGCTGCGCCATGAGCGGCTCTCCCGACGCGGCGCCGGTCGTACACATCGTCGACGATGACGATGCAGTCCGCGGATCCCTGAACTTGCTGCTCAGGTCCGCCGGCCTCGCGGCCGCGACGCACGCATCGGCCGAGGAATTTCTGTCCGCGTACGATACGGATGAGCCCGGCTGCCTGGTGCTCGATGTCCGCATGCCCGGCATCAATGGGCTCGAATTGCAGGACGAGCTGAACCGCCGCGGCGCCGTCATTCCGGTGATCTTCATCACCGGGCACGGCGACGTCCCGATGGCGGTCGAGGCAATGCAGCACGGTGCGCTCGACTTCCTGCAGAAGCCGTTCCGCGACCAGGACCTGCTCGATCGGGTTCGCGATGCAATCGCCCGCGACCGCGAACATCGCGCCGGGCTCGCCGCGCGCAGGATCGTCGAAGCACGCCTCGCGTCGCTGACGCCGCGCGAACTCCAGGTCCTGCGGCTGCTCGCGCGCGGGCTCTCCAACAAGCGGATGGCCGGCGAGCTCGGTGTCAGCCAGCGCACGATCGAAATTCACCGCGCGCACGTGATGCGGAAAATGCAGGCACGCTCGGTCGCGCAGCTGGTTCGCATGTCGCTCGATGCGGACCTCGGTACAAGTACGTATTGATGCGCGCGGCCGCGGCGCTACTCTTGACTGCGTTCGCAGGGAATTACGGGCCAAGCGGCCAAGGAGGAAATCATGAATCTCATGCGTTGGGAACCTTTCCGGGATACGGGTGATTTCTTCCGCAGCATGTCACGGCCGATGTTCGGAAGATGGCCGGGCCTGCTGGGTGAAGACATCCCCACCAAGTTCGAATGGTCACCGGC
>JBAQWM010000149.1:0-20623 GCA_049298915.1 Steroidobacteraceae bacterium
GCCTGCAACTGCTTTATCAGTATCGACGTCTGTTCCCCGGCGATCCAGGCGTGCGGAATTTCCGCGCTGGCTGCCAGGGAATGACCGGCGATCTTGCCCCACTGGAATTCGACTCCGGGCGCGACCACCAGCCGGTCGTAGGCCAGGGTCCCGCCTCCCTTCAGGCGTACGACCCGGGCACTTGCGTCGATTGCCGTCACGGTGTCCTGTACGAATTTGCAGCCGCGGCGCGCCTGCAACTGGCCGTAATCGTAGGTGATATACGACATGTCATTGATGCCGCCGATCACGGTATTGCTGAATGGGCAGGTTATGTACTGCTTCTTGGGTTCGACCACCGTGACGTCGAGCTTCGGGCCATAGCTGCGCAGAAAATTGGCGCAGGTCGCGCCGCCAAACCCGCCACCGATCACGACCACACGCGGTTGCGCGCCACTGGCCGCCCGGGCTGCCGAACCGAGCAGGTTCAGACAGGCGCCGGTCCCGGCGACGGTCAGCAATCTGGCGAAATCGCGGCGCGTCAGCTTGTTCATGGCATCTCCCGTTGGCGGCCCGTCACTCGGTTTTCGCGAAATACTGGGCCAGCAACTCGAGTTCCTCGATGGAATAGCCCTGTGCGATCCGGCCCATGATCGTCTGCTGCTCCTCGCCGGAACGGAAACCCTTCATGCTCTGCTCAAGGTCCTTGCTGTCGAGTCCGCGAATCTTGGGAACGCTGCGCGACCCCAGACCGGTCGGTCCATGGCAGGTCGTGCAGGCGAAGGAGAGCGCCGTGGCGCGGTCGATGCCGTCCGCCCGGCTGGCCCCGGAAATCACCAGGCCGCCCAGCGCGGCTGCAAGCACTGCTGCAATTGACTTGGCCGGATGGCGCATCGGCGGATCCTCCCCTGGCTCGAAGTTATTCCTGCGCCGCGCCGTTGCAGGCTGCCGGCCCGAATCTGGCTGCAAGTGCATGACTTCCTTGTATGCACGCGCGCAATTCACAGTCGACATTTCGAACTGATGGCAGCACCCGGGCAATGGGTCCGAGGAGGTAGGGAAAAATGGGGTGAAACCCGCAAGCGCGGATACGACATAAGCCCTATAGCGGGCGTCCGGTGAAGCGAGTATCCGGGGCGGACCGTGCCGGAACGAGCGCCGACAGCCGCTGCGATTACGCCTTAGTCGCAGCCGCGCGCGACCGGCCGCGCGGAATCCCGAATCCACTCGCTCCAGGAACCGGCGTATAGCCGCCCGCCGCCATGACCTGCGATTTCGAGCGCCAGCAAGGCCTGGCAGGCAGTCACGCCCGAGCCGCACATGCAGATGGGGCCGGTTCCGCCGGCCTGTGCCGTGTGCGTCCGCCAGAGCGTGGCGAGTTCCGCCTCCGGGCGGAAGCGACTCTGCTCATCGAGATTGAGCTGGAATGGCAGGTTGGCCGCGCCCGGAACGTGTCCCGCCACACTGTCGAGTGGTTCTACCGTGCCCGCGAATCGCTCGGTGCCGCGCACGTCGACGACCGCATCGCCGCGCGCAATTGCCTCCGCGACTTCGCGGGCGCCGCAGACCATCCAGGGCCGCGGACGCGCGACGAATTCCTGCGGCCGGCGGCTGACGCCGGCGTCGGAAACTGGATGGCCCCCCGCAAGCCAGGCGCCGTATCCGCCATCGAGCACGGCCACCGCGTCGTGACCCAGGTATCGCAACAGCCACCAGAACCGCGCAGCGTAGGCGCTGTTCCCGGCATCATAGGCCACCAGCTGGGTGCTGCCGTTCACGCCCCAGCACGACAAGGTCGCTTCGATCGCCTTGATCGCAGGCAGCGGGTGACGTCCGGTCTCTGGTGTCACGGGCGCCGACAGCTCGCGTTCGAGATCGGCATGAATTGCCCCCGGTATATGGCCGGCTTGCCAGGCGCGCAGGCCGGCCTCGGGGTCGCCGAGCTCAAAACGGCAGTCCACAACCAGCCAGGCCGGGTCGGCCGGCCGGTCCGCCACTTCGCGGGCGGTCACCAGCGTTGAGAATGGCAATTCCGCTCCTGCAACCAATTCGACATTCACTGCATCTTAGCTGCAATGAACGATGCGTCGAATCCCGCGACCCGCGTTGCTTGCGGCCTGGACGCGGATTTCAGTCTCAGGTGCAAGCTGGCGCGGCCGAGCGCAGCGGAACGCGAATTCTGGCGCCGTGCCGTGGATGACGAGCGCCGGCGAATCATGACTCAGGCGAAATCGTCCACAGGCACGACTCCCTGAATTACGGGCGCCTGACCGGCAGCCTGCCGGCAATGGCAATGGCCGCGACCATGATCGCGGATCCCGCGACTGCAAGCGCCATGTCCTTCTGGCCGTCCCATATATCTCCCTGGGTTCCGAGAAAGGCCTGACCGAGATCGCCGCCGAACAGCAGGACTGCGGCGTATTCGATCAGCTCGTAGATGACCGCATGCGAGGCCATGAACAGCAGCGGAAACAGCGCGGCCCAGACCCGGGGGTAGCGGCCGTAATGCGCGAAAATTTCGACCGCGGCCGGCGCCACCAGCAGGCCGTACAGGAAATGGATGAGCCGGTCGTAATGGTTGCGCTCGAATCCCAGCAGTTCATTCAACGTCGTGCCGGCGAGCGCGCGGAACCACTCGTCGTAAGGCACAAGTGAATAGGTGTAGTGCGCTCCGATCGCGTGCAACGCGAAAAACGCGAACAGGCAGGTGTAGGCGAAATTGCTGAAGCGCAAGCGCCGCGCGGTCAGTACGAACATCGGGATCGCGATGAAGACCAGTACATTTTCCAGCAGCCAGTCGCTGCGCGAGACCGGCGTCACTGCAAGCGCCAACCACAACAGGCTGAAAATCGCCAGCAGAGTCAGTGGATAGCGCCACATCGAAAGTGTTTTACGGTACATTCTGCGACCTTATGACCAAGTACACAGTTCATACTCATTTCCCCGGCCGCCTGATTTTCATCGGCTTCGGGAGCATTGGCCAGGGTGTCCTGCCGCTGATCATGCGCCATGTCGGTGGCCTGACGGCGGACCGGATCACGATCGTGACTGCCGACGATGCGGGGCGCCAGGAAGCCGAGGAATTCGGCGTCCGCTTCGTGAATCATCCACTGACGCGCGAGAACTTCCGGCACGTCCTCGATCCGCTGGTCGGTCGCGGCGATTTCATGCTCAATCTGTCGGTCGATGTCTCGAGCATCGCGCTCATAAAGCTGTGCCGCGAGAAGGGCGCACTCTATCTGGATACCTGCATCGAGCCCTGGCCAGGCGGCTACACCGATTCCAATATCCCGGCCAGCCGGCGCACCAATTATGCGCTGCGCGAGGAAGTGCTCGAGCTGCGCAAAGCCCACGCGGACGGCCCGACGGCCGTCATCACGCATGGCGCGAACCCGGGTCTGGTGTCGCATTTCGTCAAGCAGGCCCTGATCGACGTTGCCGCGGATACCGGCCGCGACCAACCCGCGCCGGCGACTCGCGAGGAATGGGCCAGACTCGCGATGGATCTCGGCGTCAAGGTCATCCACATCGCCGAGCGCGACACGCAGGTGTCGAGCCGGCCGAAGCTGCCGGGTGAGTTCGTGAATACCTGGTCGGTGGACGGTTTTGTCAGCGAAGGCAGCCAGCCCGCCGAACTCGGCTGGGGCGCGCACGAGCGGCACTTTCCGCGCGATGGCCGCCAGCACGATTTCGGACGCAAGAGCGCGATATACCTCATGCAACCCGGTTGTGCGACCCGCGTACGCACCTGGACGCCGCAAGCCCGGCATTTCCACGGCTTCCTGATCACGCATGGCGAATCGATCTCGATCTCCGATTTTCTGACGCTGCGGCAGAATGACCGGGTGATCTACCGGCCGACGGTGCACTACGCCTATCATCCCGCCGACAACGCGGTGCTGTCGGTCCACGAATTCTGCGGCCGGAACTACCAGCTGCAGGAGAAAAAGCGGATCATGATGGGCGATATCACCAGCGGCATCGACGAGCTCGGGGTGCTGCTCGCCGGGCACGCGAAGAACGCCTACTGGTACGGCTCGCAGCTTTCCATCGACGAAGCACGCGCCCTGGCGCCATTCAACAGCGCGACATCGCTGCAGGTTACCGTCGCCGCGCTCTCGGGAATGATCTGGGCCATCGAGAATCCGGCCAAGGGCATCGTGGAGCCCGACGAAATGGACTTTCGCCGCAATCTCGAGATCTGCATGCCTTATCTCGGACCGGTGGTCGGCGAGTACACGGACTGGACGCCGCTGTTCGATCGCGGCCGGCTGTTTCCGGAGGACCTGGACGAAGCTGATCCCTGGCAGTTCAAGAACATCAGGGTTTAGCTGGCGGGTAGTCGATTGCCTCGATTATCAGCCTGAGCGCGCCGGTCGGACGCTCGATTTCAATCGCGTCTCCGACACGTCTTCCCATCAGCGCGCGGCCGAGCGGCGAATCCATGCTGATGTAGCCGGTACCCTGGTCGAACTCGTCGGGCCCGACGATCCGGTGGCGCCGTCGCGTGCCGGAGTCGTCGACGACCGTCGCCCAGGCGCCAAAAAATATGCGGCTGCGGTCGGTCGGTGGTTCCGAGACGACGATCATGCCGTCCAGGCGGCTTTGCAGGAAACGCAGGCGCCGGTCGATCTCGCGCAGCCGGCGCTTTCCATAGATGTACTCAGCATTCTCGGAACGATCGCCAAGCGCGGCCGCCTCGGCGACTGACCTTGTGACCTCCGGTCTTTCAACCCGCCAGAGTTGCTCGAGTTCGGCCCGCAGACGGCTGGCGCCCTCAGGCGTCGAGTACTTCGATCCGGAGCGCGGGGGCTGCCGTGAACCCGTCATGACGAACACCCGATTCTTATAACGTATTGAATATTAGGGGATTCTCACACTTCGCTGCCAGTCCGCGTCCAGCGCTGTCGCTGCCGCGATAGCCAGCGTGCTGACGACGAGTCTCAGGGACTGTGGCCTGGTTCACATTTGCCGGCGGGCGTCGGGGCTAGTCTTGGTTTGAATCATTGTCTGTTCTCCAGTATCCCCTAGCGGACTTCCTTCCCTTCACCGAAAGTCCGCATTTTCAGCCCCGGGCATAGACCCGGGGCTTTTTTCGCCGGCCTGCTGCGACGCGACTGCAGCAGGTCCCGGCGGTCAAACGCTTCGTCGCTCCGCTTGGTCTCGGCCACGCCGTCCCGACTTATACTGCGCGCCCCGCAGATGCCGGAGACCCGTAATGCACTGTCGCCCTGTTTTCCTGGCCTTGTTGCTCGCATCGTTCGCCGCTTCGGCGGCCACGCCGTCAGCCACGCCGCTCCTGTCCGGCATCGACAGCACGGCAATGGACACGGGTATCCGCCCGCAGGACGACCTGTTCCGCTACGTCAACGGGAGCTGGCTGGCAAACACCCCATTCCCGGCCGAGTATGCGAGCGCGGGCATCAGCATCATGCTGTTCGAAAAATCGCAGGAGGACGTGCATGCCATCCTGCTCAAGGCGGCTGCCCCCGGCGAGGCGGCAACACCCGCAGCGTGCCGGCTCGGCGACATGTACGCGAGTTTCATGGACGAAAAGCTGGTCGAAGAGCGCGGTATTGCGCCGCTGGCGCCGCTATTTGCAGAAATCGCCGCGATCGACGGCCCGCAGGCCCTGGCACGATTCTTCGGTCGTGCGCAGGGGCTTGGGATCAATGTGCCGCTTGGCAGCTACGTTTTTCCCGACGCGCGCAATTCCACGCACAACGTCGCATATTTCAACCAGGCCGGCCTCGGGATGCCGAATCGCGATTACTTCCTGAAGGAAGAGGACACCTACGTCGAATTCCGCCGCAAGTATGTCGATTACCTCGCGCAGCTCCTGACGCTCGCGGGTGAACAGGATGGTGCCGGTCGCGCGGCGAGAATCCTCGAACTCGAAACCCGCCTGGCACGCGACCAATGGACGCCGGTGCAGAATCGGGATCCGGTTGCCACCTACAACCGGCACAGCATCGAGTCTGCAGCCGAGCTTGCTCCGGCCTTCGACTGGGGAGCATTCCATCAGGCTACCGGCCTGCCGCCGGGGGATTTCATCGTGCGGCAGCCGGATTATGCGGCGGCCCTCGGTCGCCACCTGGGCGCGGCCGAGCTGGCTGTCTGGAAGGACTACCTGAAGGTCCGCACGATCGGCGCCTATGCGCGGGTCCTGCCGGCCACGTTCGTCGAGGCTGCCTTTGACTTCAACTCGCGCACGCTGCGCGGCACCGAGGCGTTGCGGCCGCGCTGGAAACGGGCGGTCCAGGAAGTCGACGCTGCAATGAGTGAGGCAATCGGGGCCGAGTATGTCGCGCGGCATTTCCCGCCTCAGGCCAAACGGCGCATGGACGAGCTGGTCCGGAATCTGCTGGCGGCCTTCGATCGCGGTATCGATGCGCTTGCATGGATGAGCGCGCCCACCAAGGCCGAGGCCCACGCGAAACTCGCAAAGATGCGCGTGAAAATCGCCTATCCGGACAAATGGCGCGACTACAGCGGTCTCGAGATCCGGCGGGATGAACTGCTCGGGAACGTCATGCGCGCCAACCAGTTTGAATGGAACTGGCAGGCAGCGCGCGCCGGAAAGCTGAAGGATCCGGACGAGTGGTTCATGACGCCGCAGACGGTCAACGCCTATTACCTGCCTACCAACAATGAAATCGTATTCCCGGCCGCGTTCCTGCAGCCGCCGTTGTTCAACATGCAGGCCGACGACGCCGTCAATTACGGCGCGATCGGCGCGGTCATAGGGCACGAGATCAGCCACGGCTTCGACGACCGCGGCCGCCAATACGACGGCGATGGCAATCTCAGGGACTGGTGGACGGCCGAGGACAACGAAAAGTTCAAGCAGCGGGCGGCCGGCCTGGTGCGCCAGTACTCCGGTTTCCGGGCGCTGCCCGATCTCAATGTGAACGGCGAACTGACGCTCGGCGAGAATATCGGCGACCTGTCGGGCGCAGCCGTGGCCTACGCCGCCTACCAGCGCTCGCTCGGCGGCGCCGAGGCGCCGGTCATCGACGGCTACAGCGGCGAGCAGCGATTCTTCCTGGGCTACGCGCAGTCATGGCGCAGCAAGTGGCGCGAGGGGTTGATTCGTGAAATCGTGCTGACCGATCCGCATTCGCCCAGCGAATTCCGCGCCAACGGCGTGGTCTCCAACATGGACGAGTTCTACTCGGCCTTTAAGCTGCGCGAGGGGGACCGGCTCTGGCGTCCGGCTGCCGAGCGCGTGAAGATCTGGTGAGCTCCGGTTGATTTCGCGCGGGGTGGCTGCGGATATCGCTTTGCGCTGATAATGCGGTTCCATGACTCCTGGCAACCCGCATCTCCGGCTCCTCGTCTTCCCGACGGCGTTGCTGGCTCTGGCGGCCTGCACTCCGTTCGAATCCCTGTTCCACAAGCCATCGAGGGTGACTGCAAAGCCAGGGGCGGCAGCGGTTGCGCCCGAGCCGGAACTGCCGCTCGCAAATGCGACCCACCGATTTGTCGTTGCACCGGACCAGGACGTCGTCGGCCGCCTGCAGGTCACGATCGCGCGTCATGAAGATACGCTGACTGACATTGCGCGCCGATTCAATATCGGATACGAGGAGATCATCCGCGCCAATCCTGGCGTCGATCCCTGGCTGCCCGGCGAGGGAACAGCCGTCGTGCTGCCGACCGAATTCGTGCTGCCCGACGCGCCGCGCGAAGGGCTGGTGCTCAACCTGGCTGCAATGCGGCTCTACTATTATCCGAAGCGCGAAAAAAAGGATGCGCCGCTTGAAGTGATTACCCATCCGATCGGTATCGGGAAGGTCGGCTGGGTAACGCCTGAGGGCAGCACGAAAGTTGTCTCGCGCGTCAAGGATCCGGTCTGGACACCGCCGCTGTCGGTGCGCCGGGAGCACGCCGCCGACGGTGACATCCTCCCGGACAAGGTGCCGCCTGGACCGGACAATCCGCTCGGGCGTCACATGATGCGGCTTGGCTGGCCGAGCTACCTGATTCACGGCACCAACAAGCCGCCTGGCGTCGGCATGCGCTCGAGCCACGGCTGCATCCGGCTGTATCCGGAGGATATCGAGGCCCTGTATGACTCGATGCCGGTGGGGACGCGTGTGACGGTCGTCAATCAGCCCTATCTGCTGGGTTGGCGCGGCGAGCAACTGCTGATCCAGGCATACACTCCGCATGAGGACGACAAGCGCGACTGGTCGGACGTGCCGAAGGCGCTGCGCAAGAACGCGGTCAAGCCGCGCGTCGCGCGGTGGAAGAGGGTTGCGGAACATGGCGACTCGATAGACTGGGAAGCGGTCCGGGAGGCGGCAGTGCTGCCGCGCGGCATTGCGCTGCCAGTCGGGCCGGGACCCGCGCCTGGTCTCGAGACGCTGCTGGCCCAGGCCCCGCGTGTGCGAAATGCCTTGCCGCAGGGCGCCAGCTGGGACGGTATCGAGGATCAATATGCGGGGGAACCGGAATTCAAGCAGCCGGCGGTCGCCGGCGCGGCCGAGACCGCAGCCGCCGGCCGCTGAATACTAGCTGCCGGTGCGCGCCGCGAGCGCGCAGGTCATCGAACCGGCAACGACTGCGCATGCGCCGACGATGCTCCAGGCATTCAGTCCCTCCGGCGGCAGCAATTCCCAGCCAAGCGCTTCGATCAGCCACATCGACGCCATCGTGAACAGCGGCGCCGTTGTCAGCACCGCACTGACGCGCGACACGTCCCAGTAGTGCAGCGCCTCGCCGAAGGCGCCGTAAGCGATCAGGGTGTTTGCGCAGCAGAATGCCAGCATCGAAAGCTGCAGTCCGTCCAGATCCAGCACTTTCCCAGGGTCGGCGGCCGGCAGCAGCGCGATGGTCGCCCCCAGGTACAGCATCCACAGCACCTGGCGTGATCTGAATGCCCTGAGCAGGTATTTCTGTGCCAGCCCGTAGATCGCCCACGCGACCGCCGCGACGACCATCAGTGCGACGCCGAGACCCAGTCCCGTGGTGGGCCTGGCCAGTTCCGGCAGCCGGCGATTGAAGAACAGCAGCAGGCCGACGATCAGCGCAACGAATCCGATCCACTGGCGCGCCGTAAAACGCTCGCGGAACACGAATACGCCGCCGAGTACCAGCATCAGCGGCGCGATCTGGATGACTACCTGCGCAATTGAAGGCGTGGTGTGGTCGAGCGAAAGCAGATAGAAGACGTAATTGCCGAGCAATGCGGCGAGCGCAAGGCCGAGGATCACGCATGCTCTGCGTCCGGCGCCGCGCAGACTCGGCAGCTGGCCGCGCCATGAAAGAAATGCGCCGAGACCGAGCATCGACACCGCGAAGCGGCACCAGGTGATCGTGTACGCGTCCAGTCCGGTCAATGCGACTTTCAGCGCGATCGGCAGGAATCCCCACAGCACTGCCGTGGTCAGGGACATGGTGAAGCCGAGTTGCCAGCGCGCGGTGGCGGTGTACATCTGATCCCGTAATCGCCGGCGAGCGCGGCGCTTCAGCTTAAACCAGCCGGACCGGCCCGGGTGCGCTGTGATAGTCTTTCGCAAACCTGGGAGAGTATCCGGTGGCGGAACGACTGGCCGGCATACAGGTTCGTGAAGACACCGGTTCCGAACAGGCCATCGCTGAGATGCCGACAGCGATCACCGCATTCATTGGCCGCAGCCTGCGCGGCCCGGTAAACCGGCCCGTCCAGCTCGCGAGCTTCGCCGATTTCCAAAGCGTTTTTGGCGGGCTCTGGCAGCCCAGCACGCTTTCCTATGCAGTCGAACAGTATTTCGATAATGGCGGACGCACCGCTTTGGTGGTCCGGGTCACAAATGGGGCGCGCTGCTGCACTCTCACGCTGGCGGCGGGCACAGCCGCCCTTGTGCTGCAGGCGGTGGCGCCAGGCACGCGCGAATTCCTGCGCGCCGCGGTCGATTACGATGGTATCGGCCACAATGAGGAGGACCGGTTCAACCTCGTGCTGCAACGCGTCCGCGCGCCCGGCTCGGAGTACATCGAAGAGCAGGAAATCTATCGCCGCCTGTCCGTGATTCCGGAGGCTACCCGTCATGTCGCGCTGGTGCTGGCCGACTCCCAGCTCGCCAGGGTCGTGGGCGATGTGCCGCTGCGGCGTCCCGATCCGACGCCGCGCACCAGCCCGCGCGGGCTCGCGGGCTACGTCGCGTCGAATGCGGACGGCGATGACGGCGGGGTATTGACGGACTACGACCTGATCGGCTCTGCGGCGCGTGGCACCGGTCTGTTCGCGCTGGGGGCAGTCGATACATTCAACTTTCTGTGCATTCCGCCGCTGACCCGCGACCTCGATGTGGGCGCGAGTACATTGCTGGTCGCGAATCGCTACAGCCGCGAGCGCCGGGCGATCCTGTTCGTCGATCCACCGGCCGCCTGGGATTCCCCCGGCAGGGCGCTGGCCGAGATGCGCGACTGGATGTTTCCGAGCGACACGGCCTGCATGTATTTCCCGAGGCTGATGGCTTTCGACAAGCTGCGCGGCCGCTTTGAGGCTTTCGCGCCGTCGGCCGCGGTGGCGGGGAGCCTGGCGCGGGCCGCAGATGCCCAGCCGGTCTGGTCCACGGCTTGCGGCGCGGAGGCGGCATTACGCCCCGGACTGCGGCCGGCGTGTCCGGTTGACGACAACTACCGCGTGCGACTCCTCGCATGCGGCGTCAATACGGTGCAGACAGTCCGGCGCCGCGGCAGCGATGTCCCCATCGCCTGCACGATGGCGGGTCCGGGAGCCCGGGCGGTGGACTGGCGCATGCTTCCGGCGCGAAGACTCGCTTTCATGATCATCAGCAGCATCGAACGCGGTACCCGGTGGATGCTGTTCAAACCCAACGAGCCGTCGACCTGGCGCCTTGCCGCGGCGCAGGTCCGGTCATTCATGGAGTCGCTTGAAGGGGGCAGTGCATTTGCGCATCGTGAGCCCGGCGACCGCTGGTTCGTCCTCTGCAACGAGCGTGTCAATCGCGAGCAGCATCGGGAACGCGGTATCGTCAATCTGCTGTTCGGTTTTGCCGCCGCGCGCCCGGGCGAGTTTCACGCCTTCCTGGTCAGTCATCGCGCCGATGGCAGCCGCGTGCAGGCGGTTAGCCCCAATCTGACCGGGCTGCCCGGAACCGGCATCACGCAGGCGCTGGAGGAACTGGAACAGCCGGCTTGACGGGGCGCCGCGCTCAGGCTTTTCCGTAGCCACCGCCACCGGGCGTTTCGATGACGAGCGCGTCGCCAGCCTGCACGGAGATGCTGGCGCAGGCCGGCAATTCGCGCGAATCGCCGGCCGCGGATTCGAGCCGGTTGAGGCCGCTCGCGCCATCGCCGCCACCTGCGAGGCCGAATGGCGCGATGCGCCGGTGATTGGAAAGGATCGCCGCCGTCATGGGCTTGCGGAATTCGATGCGGCGCACGAGCCCGTCGCCGCCCCGGTGCCGGCCGCTGCCGCCGGAGCCGCGCCGGTAACGGAATTCGCGCAGCAGCACTGGATAACGCGCTTCCAGCACTTCGGGATCAGTGAGCCGCGAATTGGTCATGTGCGTCTGGACGCCTGATGCACCGTCAAACCCGGGGCCTGCGCCGGAGCCACCCGCGATGGTCTCGTAGTACTGGTGGTCGGCGTCTCCGAATGTCAGGTTGTTCATGGTCCCCTGGGAGGCGGCCAGGGCGCCCAGTGCTCCGTACAGCGCATCGACGACGCATTGCGAGGTTTCGACATTGCCTGCGACGACCGCGGCCGGCGGCGCCGGGTTCAGCATCGAGGCCGGCTGCACGCGGATCTCGAGCGGCCGCAGGCAGCCCTCGTTGAGCGGAATATCGGCGTCGATCAGCGTGCGAAAGACATAAAGCACCGCCGCCGTGCAGACCGCGAGCGGCGCATTGAAATTCCCGCTGCTCTGCGGCGATGTTCCGGTGAAATCTATGGTCGCGCCGCGCGCGACATGGTCCACTCGGACCGAGACCTCGATTGCGCTGCCGTCGTCGAGTTCGTACCGGCGATGCCCGTCGGTGAGTCGCCCGATGACTTCGCGCACGCAGACCTCCGCGTTGTCCTGCACATGACCCATGTAGGCCTCGACCTGCGCGCGACCAAACAGCGCGACGAGACGGCCGAGTTCGGACATGCCGCGCGAGTTCGCGGCGAGCTGCGCCTTCAGGTCGGCGACATTCTGGTCAGGATTCCGGGCGGGCCAGCTGCCTGAGGCCAGCAGGGCGCGCAGTTCCCGTTCGCGCAGCCGGCCGCCGTCAACCAGCAGGAAATTGTCGATCAGCACGCCTTCCTCGTCGATATGGCGGCTGGCGGGCGGCATCGAGCCGGGCGTGATGCCGCCGATATCCGCATGATGCGCGCGCGACGCCACAAAAAATGCCGGCTGGCGGTCATTGGCGGCGAATACCGGGCTCACGACCGTAATGTCGGGCAGATGGGTTCCACCGGCGTAGGGCGCATTCAGCATCCATGCCCGCCCCGGGTGGAATTCGCGCGAATTCCGCTCGATCACCGCGCGCACGCTTGCGCCCATCGAGCCGAGGTGCACCGGCATGTGTGGCGCGTTCGCGATCAGTGCGCCCTTCGAGTCGAACATTGCGCAGGAAAAATCGAGGCGCTCGCGGATATTGACGGAAACCGCGGTCGCCTGCAGGACCGCGCCCATCTGTTCCGCGACCTGCATGAAGCGGTGATTGTAGATCTCGAGCAGCGCCGGATCCGGATGCATCGGCACGACGTGCTGCCGCACCGATGCGCCATCCCGCACCAGTCGCAATTCGCCGCTCCCGAGCAGAGTCAGGATCCATCCCGGCTCGACCACGGTCGTGGAGTGCGGCTCGACGATCAATGCCGGTCCGGCGACCGCAGCGCCGGCAGCAAGGGCAGAGCGATCGATCGCTGGCACTTCATGCCAGCCCTCGAACCAGGCGCGGACGCGGCCATCGCGCGGCTGTGCCCTGGTTGCAGTCGCGAATGGCCTGGCATCGATCGCGGCCTCGCCAGGCGCGACGACTTCGGCCCGCAGCGTGGCGATGATGACTCCGTCGATTTCCGGAAGAAATCCGAAGCGCCTGCGGAATTCGGCGCTGAAACGGTCCAGCATTCGCGCTGCGTCATCGAGGGGTACTCCGATCGCTGTCTCGGTGCCCGGTGCGCGCAACTCGACGACCTGGGACAGCTTGAGATTCGGGGCGCCAGCGCCCTGGGCAATCAGGGCATCGCGCAGGTCGAGGCACATCTGGTCGAGTTCAGCCGTGAGCGACGCGCCCGCAACCGAGGCAAGCGGCCGCTCTATGCTTTGCCTGCGCTGCAGGCTGCGGTCAGCGAGCCCGATGCCCCATGCCGAGAGCACACCGGCCAGCGGATGAATCAGGATCTCGCCGATGCCGAGCGCCTCGGCCACGCGGCAGGCGTGCTGCGGCGCGGCGCCGCCATAGCAGAACAGCGCGAAATCGGCTGGATCGTGGCCCTGACGTACCGAGACATGGCGGATTGCACGCGCCATCGTCTCGACTGCGACGTCGAGGAATCCGGCAGCGAGCCGCTCGACGGCGGTCGGCAGGCCGGTATCCGCCGACACGCGCGCGGCCAGTTCCTCGAACTGCTTTCGCACGGTGCCGAGGTCGAGCGGAAGGTCGCGGCCGGGGCCGAACACCGCCGGGAAATACTCGGGCCGGATCCGGCCGAGCAGCAGTTGCAGGTCGGTCACCGTCAGCGGACCGCCCTGCCGATAACAGGTGGGACCGGGATTCGCGCCGGCAGACTGCGGTCCGACACGCAGGCGGCCGCCTTCGAAGTGCAGGATCGAGCCGCCGCCGGCGGCGACGGTATGGATATTCATCATCGGCGTCTGCAGGCGCACGCCGGCGATCGTGGTTTCGTAACGCTGAGGGCAGCCATCGTCGTACAAGGCCACGTCGGTCGAGGTCCCGCCCATATCGAAGGCGATAAGCCGCGATCGACCGAGTGCGCTGCCGGCGCGGGCAGTTCCCACCAGGCCGCCCGCGGGTCCTGACAGAACCGCGTGCGATGCGCGCAATGCCTCGGGCGCGACCAGGCCGCCATTGCTCTGCATGAACTGCAATGGCGTGTCCCGGTACCGCGCGCCCAGGCCCTCGCGGAAGCGCCGCACGTAACGCGCGAGCAGCGGCTTCAGGTAGGCATCGACGACCGCGGTATCGCCGCGGCTGATGAGCCGGATCATCGGTGAGGATTCGTGGGAAGCGACGACATCTTCAAAACCCGCGCTTCTCGCGATCGCTGCGGCGCGCTGTTCGTGACCCGGATACCGATAGCCATGCATCAGCACGATCGCGACGCTGCCGATGCCCGCCTCGCGCAGCGGTCCGAGAGCGGATGCGAGCCGCTTTTCATCAAGCGGCAGCAATACCTCGCCGTCGGCGGAGTACCGTTCGTGTGCTTCCACGACTTCGCGGTAGAGCGGCTGCGGAAGGTCTATCTGCAGCTTGAAGAGTTCGGGACGATTCTGGTAACCGATCGCCAGCGCATCGTGAAATCCGGCGGTGATTACCAGGGCGGTTGGCACACCGCGAAGCTCGAGGAGCGCATTGGTCGCGACGGTCGTGCCGATGCGGATCACATCGATGACGGGACTTGCGCCACCATGCTGCTCGAGCAGCGCCAGCACGCCGGCGACGCCGGGATCGCGGTCGGCGAGGGGATCCTCCGACAGCCGCTTATCGACGATCAGCTGCCCGTCGGGCGCGTGGGCAATGATGTCGGTGAATGTGCCGCCACGATCGATCCAGAATTGCCATCCGCGGTTGCGGGTCATGGATGGGGCAATTTCAGCTGATCGAGAACTCCGGCGTCGAGCCGTTCGCAGGTGTGGCGGTAGCCGATATCGATCGCGCGCTCGAATGCTTTCCAGTCGAGCAGGTCCAGGGACGCAAGCGGCGGCATCAGCAGCAGGTCGCTCTGGCCACGACGCTCCTGCGTCGCGGTCGTGCTGTTGACCATGCCCGATCGCCACAGTATCTGCAGGATGTTGGGGCGCCGCCGGCGTCCACGCTGAAGCTTGAACAGATTCCAGAATGACGGCGCCTCGGTCGCGTCGATGTCGGTCGTGAATGTCGGGTCCATGCCGACATCCACGCCGATGACCGGGCCACGGTTCTTTTCACGCATGACGTCCACCGGCAGGTTGTTCATCGTTCCGCCGTCGACGAATACCTCCCCGCCATGGAATACCGGCGGCAGCACGCCGGGGATCGCCACCGAAGCGCGCAGCCAGCGCCACAATGGACCGTGCTCGTGCACCGCCACGCGGCCGCTGGTCAGGTTGGACGAAACACAGAAGAACGGCAGCGGCAGGTCCTCGATATCCACATCCCCGAGTTCGCGTCGCAAGAGCTGCCCGACCTTGCGGCCCGAGACCAGTGAGACGAGTGGCCAGGTGAAATCGGAAAGCGGATTGGTCTCGACGAAACTGCGGTGAAAGCGCTCGAACAACTCCTGGTCGGTCCAGTCGGCCGCGACACCAGCAGCGAGGATGCCACCCATGCTCGAACCCCCGGCCATGTCGATCGGCACACCATTCTCGCGCAATGCCCGGACCACACCCAGATGCGCGAATCCGCGTGCTCCACCGCCCGACAGCACAAGCCCGACGGCACGGTGCGTCATCAGGCGCACGATGCGTGGCAGGTCGGCCGGCGTGCGCAGGTGATGGCAGGGCGCGCCGGGCAGCGCCTTCCGCCAACGCATGGCCGCGCCACCGACGATGCTGCCTTCGTGCAGCAGGAGCAGTTCGGCGCGTTGCAACGCGTGTGGATGGCGGTCGAGGCTGGGCCAGGGACCGGCCTCGTCTCTTGCGCGAGCGGCAAGCAGCAGCACGTCGGCCTGGCGCACGCAGAGCTGGGTCCATGCGGTGTCGCTCGCCTCGCCGACATAGACGACATAGTCGTTGCGGGACTCGACTTCATGAAACCACTGGCTGCTGTGGTGGCCCGCGCGGGTGCTGCCGACCAGGTCGACGCGGCCGAGCCGCGTCAGCGCCTCTACCAGGCCCGTGACGAGCGAAGCCACGTCGACGCCCGAATCGTAGGGAATGACAGTGATCGTCCGCGGTGCGGCGGGCGCAGAACGGCGTGGCGGCCTGTTTTCGAGCAGCCGCTCGACGGAAAGCCGCGCGAGCCGCAGGATTGCCTCCGGATGGGAAAGCAGAACGCGCTCGAATGTGCCCGACGACAGGCGCGCCAGCTCCGAATCACGCAGCGCCCGCACGGTTGCGGCACGCGGGCGCGAAACGATCAGGCCCATCTCGCCGACGCTCTCGCCGGCCGCGATGCGGCCGGCCAGCTCGCCACCGGCCCCAAAGGCACCGAGGCAGCCACTGACCACAAAGTAGACGGAATCAGCCGGTGCACCGGACTCGAACAGCAGGCTGCCGCCGGGCAGCGATATCCATTCGAGTTCGGCCACCGCGGCGTCAATCACCGCTTTCGGCAGCCCGGAGAACAACGGCAGCGAAGCCAGCATGGCCCAGGGATTGGCCGTCGGATCAACCTGGGTGCGTTCTTCCTGCGCGGTCACAGGAGGCGCAAGATAGCATGGCGCGGATACAATCTTGGTGATGGCGGGCACAGATCGCGCACTGCTGGAACGCATCTGGAAAGAGGTCGCGAAAATCCCGCGCGGCCAGGTTGCAAGTTATGGCGGCATCGCACGCCGCGCGGGGCTGCCGCGCCGCGCGCGACTGGTCGGCCACGCGCTGAAAGTGGCGCCCGATGGACTGGGCTTGCCCTGGCATCGTGTCGTCAATGCGCGCGGCGCCATCAGCTTTCCGCCTGGATCACGACCATACCGCCTGCAGCGCGAAAAACTGGAACAGGAGGGCGTCAGGTTTCGCAATGGCCGTGTCGATCTGGCGGCCCACGAAATGACCGCGGATCTTGACGCGCTGCTGTGGCGGCCGCGCCGGGACTGATACCATCACGCCACGGGGTGCTGGAGCAGATCATGCCGGGTCGTCATGTGGTGTTTTCGCACGGACTGGAGAGCAGTCCATGGGGAACCAAGATTTCCGCGATGGCCGAAGTCGCGAAAAGCGAAGGCTGGAACGTGGATTCGGTCGACTACCGTGGCGTCACCGACCCTCGCGACCGCGTCACCAGGCTGCTCAGTTTCTGTCGCGACATCCGCGGCGACCTCGTGCTCGTCGGCTCGAGTCTTGGCGGTTATGTGGCAGCCAGCGCTTCGGCCCTGCTGCATGCGCGCGGGCTGTTCATGATGGCACCGGCGTTCTACATGCCGGGCGTCGAGGAACTCACTGCCAGGCCGGCACCATGCCCGAAGACGATCGTGCATGGCTGGCGCGATGATGTCGTGCCGGTGGATAACAGCATCAGATTCGCGCGCGAGCATACGGCCACGCTGCACATCGTTGATTCGGATCACCGGCTCCACAGCGAGTTGTCGCTGGTCAATTATCTGTTCGAATACTTCCTGGTCGCGCTCGATCTGCCGAAGCGGCGCTAGCGCCGGCGGCGAATCGCGCGGGCTGCAAGGCGGTCCACCAGACCGGGGGCGATCAGCTTCAACCAGCGGATGACGCGCGAGCGCAGCGATGTCAGCACCAGGCGCCGGCGCTCAAGTGTCGCGCGCAGGATGATCGCCGCGCACTCGTCTGCGCTCATGATTTTCTGCTCCTGCATCGGGCTCACACCCAGGGCCTTGCCATCCGGGCCGATCGCGCGCCGGTGAATTTCGGAACGCACGAAGTCCGGCGCGATGATCGTGACGCTGACTCCCTGGCCGGCGAGTTCGATCCGCAGCGAGTCGAAGAAACCGATCATCGCGTGTTTGGATGCGGAGTAACCGGTGCGTGTTGGTACGCCGATCAGGCCCGCGATGCTCGACACCGCCACGATCCGGCCGCGCGCCACGACCAGCGCAGGCAGGGCGCGCCAGCTCAGCCACGCAGCGCCGAGATAGTTGGTGCGCATCAGCTGCTCGAGCAGGCCCGGATCCCCGAGTTCATCGAGTCTCGACCACATGGTCGATCCGGCATTGAGCAGCAGCACGTCGATCGCCCGGTAGTGCGCGATTGTCGCGTCGATCAGCGCGATACAGTCGTCGCGCTTCGAGACATCGGTTGGCACACACAGGACCTCGGCGCCACGTGCGCGGCATTCCTGCGCGAGTTCCGCGAGCCGGTCTCCGTTCCTGGCGGCGAGCACCAGGCGCGCCCGCGCTGGCGCGAGCGCAAGTGCAAGCGCGCGGCCGATGCCTTCGGACGCACCGGTCAGTACGATCACCTTGCCCTCGAATGTGTCCATGCCCGCTCCCCGGCCGACCCGCGGCTCCGGCCAGCGCAGGATCGCGCTAAACTGCAGGGCTTGTCGACCCGGGAGGACTGCAATGCGCGCTATCTGGCTGGCCGGGGCACTCGCGATGCTTGCCACGGCCGGTTGCGGCGGCAGCGACCCTGAAACGGAGCAACCGCCGGTCAAGGTGGAGGATACCGTTTTCGGCGACTTGGTCGGTACGCAGGACAAAGCCCGCGACCGGACCAACGCGGCGGTCGACACTCACAAGGCTGCGCTGGAAGCGCAGATCCGAGAGAGCGAAGGCACAAAACCCGAAGAATGAAACGGCTGTCCGGGCTCGATCGCACCATTTCGTGGGCGCTGCGCAGCGTCCTGCGCGTATTCGTGCGCGCGAGTGTCGTGCCCGAGGACGCATTCGTCCGTCTCCATGGCCGCGCGCGCCCGCTGCTGTACGTGCTGGAGGAGCGAAGCGTATCCGACCTGCTGGCGCTGGAGCAGGCATGCATGGATGGCGGATTGCGGCGCCCCGGCAAGCGCCTGAAACTGCGCGAGCTGCGTCTGCAGCGTTCGGTGATCGCAATGGAACGGCGCGCCGGTGTATTGCGCCGCCGCCCCGACCGGCGCACGCCTGCGGAACTCGCCAGCGCCGTGGCGGCGGCCGGACTGGATCCCGCGCTCGAACTCGACATCGTGCCGGTTTCGGTCTACTGGGGCCGCGCGCCGCAGCGTGAGCGCTCCTTGCTGCGCCTGGCCCTGTCGGAGAACTGGGCGCTGGTCGGCCCATTCCGGCGGCTGCTCTCCATCGTCTTCAACGGCCGCAATACGCTGATCCGGTTCGGTGAGCCGCGCGCACTGCAGGGTTATTCCGCTTCGGCTGCGGATGGTGCGCGCGGCGCGCGCAGGCTGCTGAAGGAACTGCGTGCAGAGTTCCGTCACATGCGCGCGGACACCCTGGGCCCCGACTTGTCGACGCGACGCACGATCGTGGCACAGGTGCTGAGGACGCGCGCCGTACGCCAGGCCGTGCGCCAGGAAATCCGCGACTCGAAGGGTTCGCGCCGCGCCGGCCTGCGCACCGCACGCCGCCACGCGCTCGAAATCGCGGCGGATTATTCGCACGCTTTCGTGCGGATCGCCGACGGCGTGCTGAACCGGATGCTGACGCGGATCTACGACGGGCTCGAAGTCAGGAATGCCGAGTACCTGGACCGGCTGCCGCCGGGATGCGAAATCGTCTATGTTCCCTGTCACCGCAGCCACATTGACTACCTGCTGCTCTCCTACGTCATCTACCGGCGCGGCTATGCGGTGCCGTATGTAGCCGCCGGCATCAATCTGAATCTTCCGGTAATCGGCCGCCTGCTGCGCAAGGGCGGCGCATTCTTCATTCGCCGCAGCTTCCGCGGCACCGGACTGTACCCGATCGTGTTCATGAAATACGTCGACGTGATGATGAAGCGCGGCCATCCACTGGAGTTCTTCATCGAGGGCAGTCGCAGTCGTACCGGCAGACTGCTGCAGCCGCGCACCGGCATGCTGAGCATGACGCTGCGCAGCTACCTGCGCGACGCGCGCCGGCCGGTTGCCTACGTGCCCGCCTATTTCGGGTACGAGCGCCTGCTGGAGGGCGAGACCTACATCGACGAATTGTCCGGCCGGCCCAAGCAGAGGGAAACCGTTCGCGGTCTGCTGCGCGTGCTGCCGCAACTTCGCCAGCAGCTGGGCCGCGTGTTCGTCAGCTTCGGCGAGCCGCTGCTGCTCGATGGCGTGCTTGACCGACTGAGGCCGCAATGGCGCGACGAGGTGAAAGACGAGAATGCGCGCCCGGACTGGTTCGGCGAGGCGGTCGACATCGTTGCGGCCGAGATCATGCGCAGAATCAATGCCGCCGCAGCCGTGGCGCCGATCAATCTGCTGTCGGTGGCGCTGCTGGCGGCGCCACGCCAGGCAATGGTCGAGAATGATCTCGAGAAGCAGTTGCAGCTGTACATCGATCTGCTGCGCTCGTTCCCATATTCGCCGGACGTCTCGATGGCGGCAGAAGACGGCGCCTCGATCATCCGGCGTGTCGAGGGGATGGGCATGCTGGAGCGGCGTTCGCATCCGCTCGGCGACGTGCTGCGGATGGTCGAGCAGAATGCAGTGCTCGCGACCTACTACCGCAACAATGTCCTGCACCTGTTTGCGCTGCCCTCGCTGGTTGCCTGCGCATTCCTGAACAATTCGACGATGCTCCACGAGGACATTCACCGGCTGGTCGGGCGCGTGTATCCGTACATTCGCGCCGAGCTGTTCCTGCGCTGGCGCGAAGACGAGCTGGCCGGCGCGGTGGATGGCGTGCTCGCCGCGCTGGCCGAGCGTGGTCTGCTGGAGCGCGGCG
>JBAQWM010000150.1:0-2536 GCA_049298915.1 Steroidobacteraceae bacterium
CGTCGAACCCGGGCGAGAGCGAAGGCGACTTTCGCACGCGCTTCTCCCAGGCATTGCGCGAACACCGGGACCAGGAAGTGGCGAAACTCCGCGATCGCCACGCAAAGAAGCTGAAATCCCTGGATGATCGCCTGCGAACGGCGGAAAACCGCGTCGAGCGCGAGAAATCCCAGTATGCGCAGCGCAAGCTCGACACCGCGATTTCGATCGGAACCTCGGTGCTTGGCGCGATTTTCGGCGGCAAGACCATTGCGACCACACGCGCCGGGTCCGCGGCACGATCCGCCGGCCGGGTACTGGGCGAGCGTGGCGATGTCGCCCGCGCCGGGGAAAACCTGGAGGCGCTGGCGGCAGAGCGCGACGCGCTCATGCGCCAGATCGAGCAGGAGGTCAACGAGCTGACTGCGTCCCTCGATCCGTCCAGCATGGATCTCGAGCGCATCAGCATTGCGCCGCGCAAGTCGGATATCGGCATCGGCCGCATGGCGATTGCATGGGAACCCTGGCGGGCTTCCAGCGACGGCTTCCCGCGCCCGGCTTCGACCCTGTAGCCCGAAGGATAGCCAGATGACTCGTCATCAGCTCGCAGCTCTCGCAATACCGCTCGCGCTGGCATTCCTGGCGGCCTGCGGACAGAGCGATACGCCCGCTACCACCGGCCTGCCGCCACTCGGCCACTACCGCGCGGTACTGTCGGTCGCGGGCGGCGACCTGCCATTCGGGCTCGAACTGGTACGCGAGGATGGCGTGCTCGTCGCCTGGCTGATCAACGGGCCGGAGCGCGTACGTGTGCCGGAGGTGCGACTCAAGGGCAACCGCCTCAGCATGCAGATGCCGGGTTATTCGCACCGGCTCGAGGCGCGCTTCGTCGATGCCAGATTCGAGGGTACCGTGGAATTCCTGCGCCCGCGCGGCGTGATCAGGAGCGTGCGCCTGATCGCCGTGCCTGGGCAGGCATGGCGATTCTTCCCGAAACCGGACGCCGAGCCACAGGATTTTTCCGGCCGGTGGAAACTGACATTTCGGGACGACAACGACAATGAACGCAGCGCGATCGCCGAGCTGACGCAGCGGGGGCACGAAGTCACCGGCACCATCATCCGTGCAAGCGGTGATGACCGCTACATCGCCGGCGAGGCCCGTGGCGACACGCTGTTCCTGTCGCGCTTCGACGGCGGCAGCGCCTATCTCTATCTCGGGCGGCTCGGGTCGACCGGCACGCTGACCGGCGACTGGCACACCAGCGGCGGAGCGCATGAATCCTGGTCCGGCCGCCGCGATCCCGAGGCGCGTCTGGACGACACGGAGATGACTGCGCTGAAGCCGGGCGCCAGCAGCCTGGAGTTCACGTTCCCGGACCTGGATGGCACTCTGCTTTCATTTCCCGGACCGCGATTCGACGGCAAGGTCGTGCTGATCACGATCGGAGGCAGCTGGTGCCCGAACTGCCATGACGAGGCGGTATTCCTGCGCGAGCTGCTCGCGAGCCGCAGCACGCGAGGGCTCGAGGTCATCCAGCTGATGTTCGAGTACACGCCGGACTTTGCGAGCGCCTCGGCCGCCGCGCGCGCATTCGCCGGGAAATTCGCGATCGACTATCCGGTGCTGATCGCTGGGACCACCAGCGATAATGATGTACTCAGGAAGCTGCCGCAGTTGGAGAAATTCGGCGCGTATCCGACATTGTTCGTCATCGACCGCAGGGGGGCTGTCCGGCTGATACACGCCGGCTTCAATGGCCCTGCGACCGGCGCCCGCCATGAGGAGCAGAATCGCGAACTCACCTCCCTCGTCGATACGCTGCTGGAGGAGCAGGCATAACATGCCATCATTCGACGTCGTCTCCGAGATCGACCCGCACGAACTGACGAACGCCGTCGACCAGGCGAATCGTGAAGTGTCCCAGCGCTTCGACTTCAAGGACACCGGCGCCCGATTTGAACTGGGAGATCACCTGATAACCCTGCATGCGCAGGTCGATTTCCAGCTCAAGCAGATGTTCGATGTGCTGAAGCTGAAGCTCAGCAAGCGCGGTATCGACATTGCCTGCCTGGAACCGGGTGATCCGGAAATCACGCTGAATTCGGCGGTCCAGAACATCGTGCTGCGACACGGCATCGACGCCGACAGCGGCCGCCAGTTACAGCGCCTGATCAAGGACTCGAAGCTGAAGCTGCAGGCCTCGATCCAGGGCGAGCAACTGCGCGTGACCGGCAAGCAGCGTGACGATCTGCAGGTCGCGATGGCCCTGATCCGCAAGGCCGGATTGAACCGGCCCTTGCAATTCAAGAACTTCCGCGACTAGCCCGCTGGCGCCTCATGCCAGGCCCGGGGTATTATTGTTAATGAGAATGATTCTCATTGCCAAACGCGATGAATTCTCATAAATTAATACCCAGGCTGACCCTGGGAGACGACCGATATGCGCCTCACTGCATTCTGGTTTCTTGCTGGCACGCAGGCGCTGCTCGCCGGCCCGGTCGCGAGCGCGGAGCCGCTCCCGGATCCGGCGCTCCTCGATCGCGTGGTCGTGACG
>JBAQWM010000151.1:0-1782 GCA_049298915.1 Steroidobacteraceae bacterium
GCGGAATCAACTCGTGGCGATTGTGGTTTTTCTGCGGGGCGTCAACGTCGGCGGTCATAGAACCTTCCGACCCACCGTACTCGTCAGGCAACTGGAACAGCTCGATGCCGTCAATATCGGCGCCGCCGGTACCTTTGTGATCCGCAAGCCAGTCAGCCGCACCCGGCTGCGCGATGAAATCGCACGCAGACTTCCATTCGATGCCGAAATCATGACCTGCCAGGGGCGGGAGATCATCAGCCTGATGTCCCAGGAGCCATTCTCGGACCTTGCGGAGCGCCGCGACATCATCCGCTTCGTGAGCGTCTTGTCCCGGTCTCCACGCATGGCAGCATCGATGCCCATGAGCCTGCCCGCCAGAGGCAAGTGGCTGCTGAAGCTTCTAGGGCGGCAGAATCGCTTCGTGTTCGGTCTGTACAGGCGGCAGATGAAGGCGATCGGCTACCTCAGCGAGCTGGACCGAATCTTCGGGGTACCCGTCACGACGCGCAATTGGAATACCATCGCCGCAATCGCGAAGGTGCTGGATAACCGAGCGACCTGATGGGATCCAGTGGCCGACGCGTATAATTACTGGTTTGGCTGCAGGAGAGTTGTGGATAATTTCCATCATGATGCTGTTCGGCAATGCGTGTGAGGCTTAGCCAGGTGGCCAACTGGCAATTCATTCTGAAGATTGCGCTTACTGTTGCGGTCGTTATTGCCGTCTCGGACATCGCCAAGCGCAGCTCCTTCTGGGGCGCGCTGCTTGCCTCGCTGCCCCTGACTTCATTGCTGGCATTCGTGTGGCTCTATCTCGACACCGGGAACTCGGACGCCGTTGCTGCCTTGTCTCGCGGAATTTTCTGGCTCGTTCTTGCCTCGCTGCCCATGTTCGCGCTCCTGCCAGCGCTGCTTGGCGCCGGCTGGGCATTCTGGCCCAGCCTCCTGGCTGCCTGTGTCGTCACGGTGGGTGCATACGTCGGTCTGGTCTGGGTGCTGGAGCGCATTGGTGTCCAGCTGTAAGCTGGCTGCGCCTCGCCAGCGATAGCAGGAACGCCAGTCATTGCCATGCGGCTTGCAGCAAACGTTTTTGACGTCTGGACGTTTCAGAGGCGGACCGAAGGCACTGTATTCCTGCTGCTCCATACTTCCATCGAGAAAGCCGCGCGCCATTTCAACGGCGGCAGATTCTGGCAGGTGCCGAGCGACTTTGTAGTTGAGGGGGAATCAATGACCGAAGCGGTTTGCCGTCTGCTTGGTCGGTACGGCCTTCGTCCCAGCACCATCTGGGCCGGGGAGCACGCTTACCTGATCTACAACCGGCGATTTGCCGAAATGCAGGCCATCGGAGTATTCGCCGCAGAAGTCGGTGATGCCGCCGTGAAGCTCCAGCCGTCCGAGCACTCGGAGTATGCTTGGCTTCCTTTCGATGCCTGTCTCGAGCGCGTCCATTATCGCGGACTGAAGGACGGGCTACGTTCCGTGCATGAATACATCACGGGAGTAGATCATCCAGCGAGAGAACTCTGCCTGTATGTCGCGCCAGACGCATAGGACTGGCTCGGTGCGAATCATCGTGCGCCGCCGCATGCGCAGATGCGCCTCGACCCTCGCCGCCTGCATCTCGCTAACCGCCGTTGCAGGCGCCGCCGGCGCGCAGGCGGCCGGCAACAGGAGCTCTGCCGGTCTCGCCTACGAGGCGAGCGGCGCCGGCGAAGCGATTGTGCTCATCCATGCGTTCAGCGTGGATCGCCGAATGTGGGCGCCGCAGATTGCCCTGCTCGAGAGCCGGTTCAGGGT
>JBAQWM010000152.1:0-5093 GCA_049298915.1 Steroidobacteraceae bacterium
GACACACGCCGACCGATCGCGAGGCGTCCTTCACGTAGACGACGCCATGACGATATTCGGGCTCGATCCTGACCGACGTGTGCGCGGGCGAAGTAGTTGCTCCGCCGATCAGGAGCGGAATCGTGAATCCCTGACGCTGCATTTCGTGCGCGACGTGAACCATCTCGTCGAGTGACGGCGTGATCAGCCCTGACAGCCCGATCATGTCCGCCGACTCGCTGCGTGCAGTCTCGAGTATGCGCTCCGCGGGCACCATGACGCCGAGATCCACGACCTCGAAATTGTTGCACTGGAGCACGACGCCCACGATGTTCTTGCCGATGTCGTGCACATCGCCCTTGACCGTGGCCATGACGATCTTGCCGTTGCTCGACCTCGCGCCACCCTGCTCGCGTTCGATGAATGGCACGAGGTGGGCCACGGCGCGTTTCATGACGCGCGCGGACTTGACGACCTGCGGCAGGAACATCTTTCCGGCCCCGAACAGGTCGCCCACCACATTCATGCCGTCCATCAGCGGGCCTTCGATGACCTCAAGCGGCCGTGCGGCAGCGAGGCGCGCCGTCTCGACGTCCTCGATGATGAATTCGTCGATGCCCTTGATCAGCGCGTGTTCCAGCCGTTTCCGGACCGGCCAGTCGCGCCAGGCCAGGTCCTCGGCGCGGCGCGCGGGTCCGTCGCCACGATAGCGCCCGGCGATCTCCAGCAGCCGTTCGGTCGCGTCTGCACGGCGGTTCAGGATGACGTCCTCGACATGCTCGCGCAGCTCGGGCGAAATCTCCTCGTAGATCCCGAGCTGACCGGCATTGACGATTCCCATGTCGAGACCGGCCTGTACGGCGTGGTACAGGAACACGGCGTGCATGGCCTCGCGCAGCGCGTCATTGCCGCGGAACGAGAATGAGACATTGCTGACGCCGCCGCTGGTCAGCACGCCCGGAAAATTCTGCTTTATCCGCCGCACGGCCTCGATGAATGCGACACCGTAGCCTGAGTGCTCCTCGATACCGGTCCCGACGGCGAAGATATTCGGGTCGAATATGATGTCTTCGGGCGCGAACCCGGCCGCGCCTGTCAGCAGCCCGTAGGCGCGCGCGCAGATCGCCAGCTTGCGCTCGATCGTGTCGGCCTGGCCGTGTTCGTCGAAGGCCATCACGACGACCGCCGCTCCATAACGACGCACCTTGCGCGCATGCTCGATGAAGGAGCCCTCGCCCTCTTTCAGGGAGATCGAATTGACCACGCCCCTGCCCTGCAGGCACTTGAGACCCGCCTCGATCACGGACCACTTCGACGAGTCGATCATGAACGGGACGCGCGCAATGTCCGGCTCGGAGGCGGCAAGATTCAGGAATCGCACCATGACCGCCTGCGAATCGAGCATGCCCTCGTCCATGTTGACGTCGATGAGCTGCGCGCCCGCCTCAACCTGGTCGCGCGCGATCGCGAGCGCTGCCATGTAGTCGCCGGCCTCGATCAGCTTGCGGAAGCGCGCGGATCCAGTGACATTGGTGCGCTCCCCGACATTGACGAATCGCATGTCGGGCCCGATGTTCAGCGCCTCGAGACCCGATAGCCGGCAGCGCGGGGCTATGGCGGGCGGCACGCGCGGCGGCAGCCCGGCGACCGCCCTTGCAATGTGCTCGATGTGCTCCGGCGTCGTGCCGCAACAGCCGCCGACGATATTGACCAGACCGCTCTCGGCCCACTCGCGCAGCTGCGCCGCGGTCTCGCAGGCCTGCTCATCGTATTCGCCGAATGCATTCGGGAGGCCCGCATTCGGGTATGCGCTGACATAGCAGTCGGCGATGCGTGAAAGCTCCTCGACGTGCGGCCGCAGCTGCTTCGCGCCGAGTGCGCAATTCAGGCCGATCGCCAGCGGCCGCACATGCCGTACCGAATTCCAGAATGCCTCGGTGGTCTGCCCCGACAGCGTGCGCCCGGAAGCGTCAGTGATGGTGCCGGAGACGATGATCGGCAGCTCGATACCGAGTTCCTCAAACAGGCCGCTGATCCCGTAGAACGCCGCTTTCGCATTCAACGTGTCGAAAATCGTCTCGACGATCAGCAGATCCACGCCACCCTGGATCAATGCGCGCGCAGCGACCGTGTAGGTCTCGCACAGGGAGTCGAATGAGGCATTCCGGTAGCCGGGGTCATTGACGTCTGGCGACAGCGATGCCGTGCGGCTGGTCGGCCCAAGTGCGCCCGCTACGAAGCGCGGGCGACCGCTCTGCGCCGCAACCTCGTCGGCAACCCGTCTCGCGATCCGGGCCGACTCGAGGTTGATCTCGGCGACAAAGTCCTGCAGCCCATAGTCCGCCAGCGATGGCCCGCTGGCGTTGAATGTGTTGGTCTCGATGATGTCGGCACCCGCATGCAGATACTCCCGATGGATCGCCGCAATCAGATCAGGCCTCGTCAGCGACAGCAGGTCATTCGCGCCTTTGAGATCGCGCGGCCAGTCCGCGAAGCGCTGCCCGTGATATTCCGCGGCCGCAAGTCGCGCGCGCTGGATCATCGTTCCCATCGCCCCGTCCAGCACGAGGATGCGTTCTCGCAACGCCTGGCTGAGCGCGATCATCTGGCCCGCAGCCCGAGCGCGTGGCATATCGCGTACGTGAGTTCGGCGCGGTTCAGGGTGTAGAAATGGAATTCGTCAACACCCTCGCGCCGCAGACGCGCAACCTGTTCAATCGCGACCGCCGCGGCGATCATGTTGCGCGTCTCGGCATCGTCCTCCAGCCCCTCAAAGCGCTCCATCAGCCACTCCGGCACGCTTGCTCCGCAACGTTCCGCGAAGCGCAGCATCTGCGGAAAGCGCGTGATCGGCAGGATGCCGGGCACGATGACCGCATTGATCCCGACCGCCGCGCAGCGGTCGCGGAAACGCAGATAGTGCTCGGTGTCAAAAAAGAATTGCGTGATTGCGCGAGTTGCACCCGCATCCAGTTTGCGCTTCAGGCTGGCGAGGTCATGCTCGGGACTCTTCGCTTCCGGGTGGGTCTCGGGATAGGCCGCCACCGAAATATCGAACCCGGCAACCTCTTTCAGGCCGCGCACGAGATCGGCGGCATAGGCATAGCCGTCGCTGCGCGGCACGTATTGCCTGCTGCCTGCCGGTGGATCGCCACGCAGTGCAACGACATTGCGTACGCCCTGGTCCCAGTAGCGCTTTGCTATCTCCCGGATCTCGTGCCTGCTCGCGCCGATGCAGGTCAGGTGTGGTGCGCCAGTCAGGCTGGTCTCGCGCAGGATACGACTGACTACATTGTGGGTCCGGTCGCGGGTCGAACCGTCGGCCCCGTAGGTGACGGACACGAAGCGCGGGTGCAGCGGTGCGAGGCGCTCGATCGAGGACCATAGAGTCCGCTCCATGGCCGCGTCCCTGGGCGGGAAAAATTCGAAGGAAACCTGGACCGGGCGGCGCATCCGCCAGAGTATACGGGCGCGCATGTACGCGACAAAGGGATGCCAGGGGCGTCAGACCCCGATGCGCGTCGCACCGGCCAGCACGAACACGCCCCAGCCGATCAACGCGATTCCCGAGATCCGACTGACCAGCAGCCCCCTGGGGGCCAGCTTCTCGACCAGCACATAGCAGGCGAGCGCGATGATCCAGAGCAGATTCATGACGCCGCCGTAGAACAGGAGCGTCATCAGCATCCAGCAGCAGCCAAGGCAGTAGAGACCGTGCCGGATCCCCATCTTCCAGGCGCCGGCGGCGCCGGGCCTCCAGTGTCTCATGACGAACTCCATCGGCCCGCGGCAATGCTGAAGGCAGGCGTCCCTGAAGGGCGTCAACTGGTAGATGCCCGCAGCAACAAGGATTGCGCCGCCCAGAACGGCACTCGACAATTTCATCGCCGCCGACATCAGCGCCACGGATTGGAGTTGCCATTGAAGCACGGTCGCCAGCACGCTGAATGCGCCCCAGACGACGAGATAGCCGAGCAGGAAGATCCCTTGCGATACCGCCGCACCACCACGCTGCTGCTGATGCCGGGCTACCAGTTCGTAGAGCAGGATCATCGGTGCGGCACTCGGCAGCATCATTGCGATCATCATGACCCACCACATCATGAATACGATCCACGCGTAGCCCGCGGTCCAGTCCTGCGTCGTGGCGATCATCTCCATGTCCATTTCCATGCCGGACATCGCGGACATGTCCTCCGGCATGCCGGCACCCTGCAGCAGGTACCACCAGGCGAATGCGATGAACAGGAGCAGCGCGGCGAGCCCGATGATCCGGTCCCGCTGCAGGATGTACCCGAGTGGCGAACTGGCGTTCGACGGCACCGGCAATCAGCCGATCGGCCCGTCCGGCCCTAGGTGCAGCATCGCCAGGTGGCAATGCCGGTTTTCGTACTCTATTCCGATCGGCCCCTGCGCTTTCAGGCTGCCATTCGCTATCTCCGCGATCCGGTACTCGAACCCGTTCGGCAGATTGATGCGCGCGCGGTGTGGCTCGTCCGTCACTGCATTCCGCAGCGGCCGGGCGCTGCAACTGACCACGCCCGGCACCTCGAAGCGGCCGGTGCGCTCGTCGATGTCGATTTCGAACCGGATGGGCTTGAACAGGGGGTCATGGACTTTCTCATAGGTCGACGCGAATACGTCGAAGAATGTCGCGCCCGGGGTCGAAGCCTGACCCGACATGATCGTCAGCAGTGCCTTGCGCTGCTGCTCGCTCGCGCGTTCGTCGACGATCGGCAGGGCCTGTCCGTGCCCGAGGTGGATCGCCTGCGGCCAGGCGAGTATCACGGCGCAGCTGAGACCGGACAGCTTCACGTCCTCGAAATATCCCTCATCAATACGGATCGCCGCCGCCGCATGACAATGGCCGCGCGTCGGCAGGCCGTTGAACTGGCAGGGACAGCCGAAATCGCAGGTACAGGTTACGATCTCGGGGCCCTTGATAAGCCATTTGGTCGCCATACTTTGTCTCCTTGCCTTCGATTTCAGAACAACAACGAAGCCCTACACCGGCACGGCCGTCAGTGCAGCCCGGGCGGAGCCGTCTGCCGATTGCCCTCCGAGAACAGGCCGGCGATATCCACGGCGTCGAAGCGCCAGGCGCGATTGCAGAA
>JBAQWM010000153.1:0-3334 GCA_049298915.1 Steroidobacteraceae bacterium
ACGGCCGGATCCTCGCTGGACGGTGGCGTCGCCTGCTTGCCGCAGGCAGCGAGTGCGAGTACCGCGATTGCCGCCGGCAGCATCAGCACGAGTGAATTGGACCTTCTCTTCAGCATCATTCTGGTCTCCATCAATATTCTGCGAAGCTACTGCTTCAGGAAGTTGATGCGCTGATACAGATCCACGAGTTGTGGAACGAACTGATCCCAGTCGGCTGCCTCGGCGTCGTAGCTCCAGTCAGGGGTAGCCAGGGCTTCGATGCGCAGCTCCGTCATCAACAGGTAAAAACGCTGGTCATGAGCGACGATCGCCATGCCGCGCCAGGAATCGCCGTGTACCGGCTCATCATGACCGTACATGATCTTTCCGAGCGGCGAACCCTCCGGCAGGTATGCGACCGCGATCCAGGCCGGTTTGCCGGCGATTTCGCCCGGCTCATCGCGCAGTATTTCCGCCTTCGGCCGGCTCACCTTGAAAAATTTCGGGAATCCCGTTTCGCGGAACCAGTCACGCAATTCGTTCGACCCGACATCGCTGGAACCGAGATTGCGCATGTGCAGGATCCCGCGCAGCGCGCCGAATTCATCGATGAAGGACACCGCGCCCGCGCCGTTGTTGTCCGGCTCGATGCCGTCGAGCACGGTCGGCTTGCCCGGAAACGGCGAACGCACCGTCATGACCTTCTGCGGGTCCGAGTAAACGCCGTTGCTGAAGTAACCGAGGATGCGCGCGGCCTCGACCGGGGCCGCAGAAAGGACTGCAGCCAGCAGCACGGCGGCAGCGATGCGGAAATTGCTCATATACGCCTGCAGTTTAGCGATTTTCGGCCCAATTGTGGCAATTCTCCTGCACCGCTTAGAGGTCGATATCGACGTAGGTGCCGGGCTGAGCCAGCAGCCAATCGTGGATCGCCACTTCGACAATCACCGGCGACAGTCCGTTCCAAAGCTGCGGCGAGGTGACCTCATGGGTCAGTTGCAGGTCGATGGCAAGCACTGCCGGCACCGTTCAGAATGTCGCAGTGGGTCCGCTCAGCAATATCAGGGTCCTCGACCTCAGCCGAATCCTCGCCGGCCCCTGGGCGACGCAATGTCTCGCCGATTTCGGCGCCACGGTATGGAAAATTGAAAAACCGGGTGCCGGCGACGACACGCGGCACTGGGGCCCGCCCTGGCTCAGGGATTCGGCCGGTCGCGACAGCAACGAGGCCGCCTATTACCTCTCCTGCAATCGCGGCAAGCATTCGCTCGCCATCGATTTCACGAAACCGGCGGGGCAGAAGCTGATTCGCGATCTTGCCGGGCGCGCCGATGTCCTGATCGAGAATTTCCGGGTCGGCACGCTCGCGCGCTACGGGCTCGGTTATGAAGACTTGCGCGGCCCGAATCCGCGACTCATCTACTGCTCGATTTCCGCTTTCGGCCAGGACGGGCCGGATGCGGGCGGCGCCGGCTATGACGCCATGATCCAGGCCATGTCGGGTCTCATGAGTGTCACCGGTGTGCCGGATGGCGAGCCCGGTGCCGGCCCGGTCAAGGTGGGCGTCGCGGTGTCCGACCTGATCAGCGGCATGTATGCGTTCGCCGCCGTGCTCGGTGCACTTTATGAACGTGAGGGCTCGGGCGCAGGACAGGCCATCGACCTCGCACTCCTCGATTCCCAGGTCGCGGCCCTCGCCAACCAGAGCCTGAACTACCTGATCTCGGGCACTGCGCCAGGACGCAAGGGCACCGCACACCCAAATATCGTTCCATATCAAGCATTTACGACGGCTGACGGCTACCTGATGCTGGCTGTCGGCAACGACCGCCAGTTCGCGAGCTTCTGCACAGCCGCCGGCAGCCCGGAACTCGCCGAGGATGAGCGTTACCGCAGCAATGCCGGGCGGGTCGCGAACCGGGCGACACTGGTGCCCGAAATCGACCGGCTATGCCGGCAGAAATCCACCCGGCAATGGCTCGCTACGCTCGCGCCGCTCGGCGTGCCCTGCGGCTCGATCAACGACCTCGCTCAAGTCTTCGATGAGCCGCAGCTGAAGCATCGAAAGATGCGGTTCGAGCTGCCTCATCCCATTGCCGGCCGGCTCCCGCAGGTGCGAAATCCCGTGCTCTATTCCCGCAGCCAGCTCGAGTACCGGGATCCGCCACCGCTCCTTGGCCAGCACACGCAACTGGTGCTGCAGGGGGAACTCGGCCTCAGCGTTGCGGAGTTTGAGAGTCTGCGATCGAGCGGCGTGGTGGCTTGACGATTTTTTTCCCCGCCGGCCTCGTGTCGGCGCGCCACAGCCTGCGCCGGCTGCCACGCAGCAGTTTTGCCGCGAGCCGTTCCTTGCGGCGCGCGAGTTCGCGCGGCCGCAGCTTCGGGTTCGGCGAGGCTTCGATTTTTTCCTTGAGCAGCAGCTCGGCGCGCGCCAGCGCCTGGCGTGCACGGACGTCCTGCAGCGTGCCGCTCTTCGGCACGATTGCGAATGCGACCTGGCATTCCATCGCCTGCGCCAGGCGATCGAGACTCGCGAGCGTGATCCGGCGGCGCCCTTCCGCGCGTTCCATCTGCTGCACGGTCGCGCGCGCGATGCCGGCGCGCGCAGCTAGCTGCGACTGCGAAATGCCGAGTGCATCGCGGATCTCGCGCACCCATCCCTGCTTCGGAATCAGCCCGGGATTCAAGCGTGGAAAGCCGCGTGCGGCCGCTGCCAGTTTGATCCGCTTTCCGCGCGGACCACGATCGCTGATCATGTCGCCAGAGTCCCTTTAAGGGCCTGCCATGGCCCACTAGCCGGATGTTTTCAAGCATCGTATATTGGATCAAGCGCCTGAAATCAATAACCATCGCGCCGGAGCCCCTTTCATGCACCAGAAAATGCTCGCAGCAGCGGCAGGAGTTTGCCTCGTTTTCGCCGCGGTATCGGCGATCGCACAGAGCGCCGTCATCGGCGAAAAGAAGACGAAGGAATTCGGCGCGCTCGAGTACCGGCTGATAGGACCCGCGGTCGGCGGGCGCATCACCGCGGTTGCCGGCGTGCCCGGCGACAGCCAGGTTTTCTATGCGAGCGCGGCCCAGGGCGGGCTGTGGAAATCCACCGATGGCGGCCGCGACTGGAAGCCGATCTTCGACGAACAGGCAACCCAGTCGATCGGTTCCTTTGCGCTCGCCCCTTCCGACCCGAATGTGATTTACGTCGGCGGCGGCGAAGCCAATGCGCGCGGCAATGTCGCGATCGGTCTCGGCATCTGGAAGTCCCTCGATGCGGGCGCCACCTGGCAGCAGGTCTGGAAATTGCGCGGCCAGATCGGCCAGATCATCGTCCACCCCGCGGATCCCGATATCGTTTATG
>JBAQWM010000154.1:0-19708 GCA_049298915.1 Steroidobacteraceae bacterium
CGTATTACTGGAATTCCGAGGCAGTCACATTTGACGAAGTGCGGCACGAGCTGGTGCCGGATGAGATCGCCGAATTCAATCGCTTTCGCGCAGGCGAACTGGATGTAACGAACAATGTCCCGGAGCAGCGCTTTCAGGAACTCGCAAGGACGCAGGATTCCGGCCTTCAGCATCGGGCTGCCTTGGCCACCTTCTACTTCTCCTTCAACACCGAGCGTGGGCCGCTCAGCAGGCAACGCGGATTGCGGGAAGCGTTGTCGCTTGCAATAGACCGTGAGGCGATAACCTCATCCATCACGCGCGCCGGTCAGGTACCCGCCTATTCGCTGGTGGCGGAAGGCGTCTGGAACTATTCGCCGGCGGCATACCGGTGGCGCGACGCGGCCGTTGCAGAGCGCCTGGCCAGGGCTCGTGCCCTATATGCGACCGCAGGCTATACCGCGTCCAAACCGCTGCGTCTGCGGATGCTCTATAACGAGAACGACCTGATCCAGCGCGTCTGCGTTGCAATTGCGTCGATGTGGAAACTAGCGCTGGGCGTGGAAATGGAACTGGTGCAAATGGAATTTCGCGCTTACCTGGCGGCGCGCGCGGATCCGGCCCAATGGGATGTGGTGCGAGTCGGCTGGTCAGCCGACTACAACGATGCCTCGAGTTTCCTGGACACGATGATGGACGGCAGTCCACAGAACTTTGGCCGCTGGTCGAACCTAAGGTACGCGGGGCTGATGGCCGAGGCGGCCATGGAGCCGGACACCGCGCGGAGGCGCCTCCTGCTGCAGCAGGCCGAGCAACTGATGCTGGAGGACTACCCGATTCTGCCGGTCTATTTCTATGTGACCAGGCGCCTCGTGCAGCCTCGCATCAGTGCTCCGCCCATCGATCCGATGAATCGCACCTATTCCAGCCACTTCAGCATTACTGAGTGACCTCGGTGGGACTGCGCTCGATCTTGGCAGTTTTGACCATTTCCTTGAGGTGCGCCTCGAATTTCTTCTGCTGCACCATCGGGCCCAATTGGGCCTTGACCGCGTCATAGGGCGGCGGAGTCGAGGCACGCGTGGCCTCCAGCTTGATCACATGCCATCCGAATTCAGACTGGATCGGTGTGGCGCTGTACTTGCCGACTTCCAGCTGCTGCAGGGCGTCGGCAAACGGCTTTACCATCTGTGCCGCCGAAAACCAGCCGAGATCGCCGCCTTCATCCGCCGAACCGTCTTTTGAGTTTTCTTTGGCAAGCTTTTCGAAATCTGCTCCCTTGTCAATCTGCGCAATCAGGTCTTTGGCCTTGGCCTCGTCGTCGACAAGGATATGACGCGCGTGGAATTCGAGTGGCGGCAGTTCGGCAACGCGCGCGTCGTACTCGGCCTTGAGTTCCTCATCGGTCGGCTCCTTGCCTTCCGTAAACTTTTTGAATAGCAGCTCCGTCAGGGCGCTGGTCTTTACAAGCTCGATTCGCGCCCCGGCCTCACCGGTGGCGAGTTTCTCCTTTTCCGCTGCCTGGGCACCCGCGTACATGCGGATCAATTCGTCAAGTGCCGCGTCGCGCTGTTCAGGCGTCAGTTCGTCGGGCGCCTTGCCGGTGTGCCTGGCCTTGACGTATAGCTGCCAGACGTCGTGGGAAATCGCAGTTCCATTTACCGTAGCCACCGGCTTTGCAGCAGCGTCCGCGGCGGCGGTGTCGGTTTTCGTGCAGCCTGCAGCCAGCAGAAGGATCGCGGCTGTGATGGCCAGTGCGTGTGTCTGTCTCATGATGTCCTCGGTTTTTCCTTGTCGTCGGGTGAAATTGCTTCAATGATAAGGGCATGGATGTCGCTCGGCATCATTTCTGCAAGGGCCTCATACACCATTCGGTGCCGTTGCAGCGGGCTGCGTCCCGAAAATGCCTGAGACACTATTCGAACCGCAAAGTGCCCGGCCCCGCTTTGCGCGCCTGGATGTCCGGCGTGGCTGGCGCTGTCGTCGCGCACCGAAACCCGGGCAGGGGCGAACCTGGATTCGAGCTCGGTCTGGATCCGGCTTAGCCGCGAGCCATTCATGTGGGGCGGGTGCGCGAGGCAATCCAGAAGCCCTGCGCAATGACGAACACGAATGTCAGCCCCAGCAGGCCGTAGAACTTGAAATTGACCCAGGTTGCCTCGTCGAAAAAGCTGAACACCGCGATATTGATCGCACCCATCAGCAGGAAGAATGCAACCCAGGCCAGATTCAGGCGCCGCCACAGCGCGGGATCCAGATTGACCTCGGCGTTCGTCGCGGTCATCAGCCGCTCGATTACCGGGCGGCCACCAAAGGGCTTCCACTGGCTCGCGAGAAATGCTATCGCGAACAGCCAGTTCACGACGGTCACCTTCCACATGATGAACTGCGGATTGCGGATTGCCAGCGTCAGGCCGCCGAATACGAGCACCAGTCCGGCGGAGACCAGGTGCATCGGGTTGACGCGCCGGGTCCGCAACCAGTGAGTCGTGACTTGCAGTACGGTCGCGACGATGATGACGGCGGTCGCCACGAAAATATCGTGCGTAAGTTGGTATGCGGTGAAAAATGCGATGACCGGCAGGAAGTCAAACAGCAGCTGCATGCGCGGGACCGTGGTTGGGGGCGCCAATGATAGCGGAAGCCGGCAATGCCCGTTACCGGTACATAATGGAGCGTGGCCGAGCGCCTAGAGTTGCATCCGAAGACACCGCAGGCCCGCCTGCTGCGTGCGGCTTCGGATTGCCTGCGTGACGGGGGTGTCATCGTCTATCCGACCGACTCGTGCTATGCGCTCGGCTGCGCGATCGGCGCCAAAGCGGCGATGGAGCGCATTCAGCGGCTGCGGCAGGTCGGGAAACGGCACTTTTTTACCGTCATCTGCCGGGACCTGTCGGAAATCGCGCACTTCGCGCGCGTCGAGAACTGGCAGTACCGTCAGTTGAAGTCATGCACGCCCGGGCCGTATACATTCGTCCTGAAGGCGACCCGGGAAGTCCCGCGCCGGCTGCTAGAAGAGCGCCGCAAGACAGTGGGTATCCGGGTCCCGGACCATCCTGTGGTCCGCCTGCTGCTGGCAGAATACGGCGCACCCCTGATGAGTACGACGCTGCTGCTGCCGGGGGATGACCAGCCGCTGACCGACGCGCGCGATATCGAAGCAAGGATCGGAGCAGCGGTCGACCTGATACTCGACGGCGGCAATTGCGGTCTGGAGCCGAGCACAATCGTGGACCTGTCAGGCAAGGCACCCGTGATTCTGCGCACCGGAAAGGGCGATCCGCGGCCTTTCCAATGACCCACGGAGCCGTGCCTCACTGCGTATAATTGGCGTCGATTCCCGAGCGCTGACTCGGGTCGCCATCTGGATGATTCATGGACCTGGCTTCGTTTCTCACCACATTATCGATTGCGGCCATACCAGTCGTCTTCGCCATTACCCTGCATGAAGTTGCCCATGGCTGGGTCGCGCGGAATTTTGGCGACCGCACGGCGGAAGCGCAGGGGCGGCTCAGCTTCAATCCGATTCGCCACATCGATCCCGTCGGCACGATTCTGGTACCCGTGCTGTTGCTGTGGTTGGGCGGCTTCCTGTTTGGCTGGGCGAAGCCGGTCCCGGTCAATCCAAGATTCCTGCGCGACCCGCGCCCTCATATGGCGCTGGTGGCCGCCGCCGGACCGGCTGCCAATCTTGCGATGGCCCTGGTCTGGGCACTGGTCATGTTCCTGTCCCAGGGTGCGGGCGGCGGAATACTTGGCCAATGGCTTACGCTGATGGCTGCGTTCGGCATCACGATCAATTTCATTCTGGCGCTGCTCAATCTGCTGCCGATCCCGCCGCTGGACGGCGGGCAGGTCTTGATGAATGTGCTGCCGCCGGGCCCATTCGTAAACCTTCTTGAACGACTCCAGCCATTCGGACTCCTGATCGTGCTGCTGATGATTCCAACCGGGATACTGGCGGCGATCCTGGGCGGTCCGATGGACTTCCTGCAGAGTCTCCTGATCAACACCCTGGGCGTTCGGGGAATCTAGGAACGCAATCTTGGGCACGAATGCCACCCAGAATCGTCGCGTTGTATCCGGTATGCGGCCGACGGGTGCGCTGCATCTCGGCAACTACCATGGCGCGCTCGCGAATTGGGTGGAACTCCAGTATCGGTACGAGTGCTTCTTCTTCGTCGCGGACTGGCATGCGCTGACCACGGGTTACGAAGATACGACGGCTCTCAAATCCAATGTGCACGAAGTGCTCATCGACTGGCTGGGCGCCGGGTTGAATCCGGGAGCGTGCACAATTTTCGTCCAGTCGCGCATACCGGAACACGCCGAACTTCACCTGATCCTTTCGATGGTCACGCCATTGGCCTGGCTCGAGCGCGTACCGACATACAAGGACCAGATCGAGCAGCTCAGGGAAAAGGACCTCAGCACCTACGGATTCCTGGGTTATCCGTTGCTGCAAAGCGCGGATATCCTGATGTACCGTCCTGAGTTCGTGCCGGTCGGCGAAGACCAGGTGGCACACGTCGAGATCACGCGCGAGATCGCGCGCCGTTTCAATCACATCTACGGGCGGGAACCCGACTTCGAGGCGCGCTGCGAGCGGGCCATCAAGCGTCTTGGCTCCCGCAATGCGACGCGATATTCGGAATTGCGCCGCCAGTATCAAGAACAGGGGGATGACAAGGCGCTGGCAGAGGCCAGGACCCTGATCGAATCGGGGGCGAAACTGACGATCGCCGACCGCGAGCGGCTACTCGGTCACCTCGAGGGTGGCGGGCGGGTGATCCTGCCGGAGCCCGCGGTACTGCTGACAAAGTCGCCGAAGGTGCCGGGCCTCGACGGCCGCAAGATGTCGAAATCCTATGGCAATACTATCGGGCTTCGCGAGGAGCCGGACAGCGTGACAAAGAAATTGCGGGCGATGCAGACTGATCCGGCCCGGGTCCGGCGCAGCGATCCGGGCGATCCGGACAAGTGCCCGGTCTGGAGCCTGCACCAGATTTATTCCAGCGACGAGACCAAGGCCTGGGTGCAGAAGGGGTGCCGCAGCGCGGGCATCGGTTGCCTGGAATGCAAGAAGCCCCTGATAGACTCGGTCGTCGGCGAGCTGGGGGCAATACGGGAGCGCGCGCGGGAGTACGAGGAGAATCCCGAAATCGTCGGCAATATCGTTTCCGAAGGCTGCGAAAGGGCCCGGGAAGCAGCGCGTGCAACCATGGAGGATGTGCGGGCGGCCGTGGGGCTGGAGTACCGGTGAACGATCACACGGAAGTCACGGCCACGACCGGGACTGGCGCCATCGATCCGCTGCCGCAGCAGGATGAAATGCCGTTCGCGATCGTGGACGGCGAGCCGGTAACGGTCATGCCGCGCGATCTCTACATCCCGCCGCAGGCACTCGAAGTGTTCCTCGAGGCATTCGAGGGACCGCTTGACCTGCTCCTGTACCTGATCCGGCGCCAGAATCTCGATGTGCTGGACATTCCGATTGCGGATATCACGCGCCAGTACATGGAGTACATCCAGCTGATGCAGGAACTCGACCTCGAGCTCGCCGGCGAGTACCTGCTGATGGCTGCAATGCTGGCGGAAATCAAGTCACGCATGCTGCTGCCGCGCAGCCAGGCCGACGGTGAGGAAGAGGACGATCCGCGGGCCGAGCTGGTGCGGCGTCTGCAGGAATACGAGCGCTACAAGCGCGCCGCCGAGGACATCGATCTGCTCGAGCGCCTGGATCGCGATATCTATCAGGCGAGTGCAGAGCTGACCGGCCGGCACGTGCTCCGGATGCTTCCGGAAGTCACGCTGCAGGAAATGCTGGTAGCGTTCAAGGATGTGGTGCAGCGAGCGACGATGTTCGCCCACCTGCATGTGCAGAGGGAAACGCTTTCCGTGCGGCAGCGGATGTCGGACGTACTTTCGATGCTGGCCGACTCCACGCTGGTGGAATTCGTGCATCTCTTCCGTCCGGAGGAAGGCCGGCTCGGCGTATGCGTCACATTCGCGGCACTGCTGGAACTGCTGCGCGAAGGCCTGATCGACGTGGTCCAGATCGAGCCATACGCTCCGCTGCACGTGCGGCGCGCGGAGCGCAACCTGGACGCGCCGGAACTGGACGATGTGGTGATCACCACTGCATCCTGAGTGGCGGACAATCATGAATCCTGAACAGCTGAAGAACCTGATTGAAGCCGCGTTGCTGGCGTACGGGCAACCGCTCGGCATTGAGCAGATCCGCGGGCTTTTCGACGAAAGCGAGCGGCCGGAAAGCGCGGCAGTGCGCAAGGTTCTCGACGCGCTGTCGTGCGAATGTGCCGGCCGGCCGATTGAACTCGTCGAGGTTGCGAGTGGCTGGAGGCTCCAGGTGCGCGCCGAGTATGCGCCGGCGCTGTCGCGGCTCTGGCAGGAGCGGCCGGGCCGCTATTCGCGGGCGCTGCTGGAGACACTCGCCTTGATCGCATATCGCCAGCCCATCACGCGCGGGGAGATCGAGAATGTGCGCGGCGTCCAGGTGAACCCGAATATCATTCGCACGTTGACGGAACGCGGCTGGATCCGCGTCGTCGGCCATCGCGAGGTTCCCGGGCACCCGGAACTGCTCGGCACCACGCGCGATTTCCTCGATCATTTCGGGCTCAAGAGCCTCGACGAACTGCCGACGCTTGCGGCCCTGAAAGACATGGATGACGTTGGCATCCAGCTCGAGTTCGCGGATACGGTGCAGGCGATGCCAGCCGATCTCGCAGCGGCCAACGACGCGGAAGCCGTGGTGTGAAGCGACGCGGCGCGTCGCGATCCTCCGCGCCCGGGCGCGACCGGATCCACAAAGTCCTGGCTGGCAGAGGCGTGGGTTCCCTGCGCCAGGTAGAGGCATGGATTGCTGCCGGTCGCATCACCGTGAATGGCAAGCTCGCGCAGCCCGGGCAACCTGTCGGTGAGCGCGACGACATCCGCCTCGACGGTCGCCGGTTGCGTCTTCGGGGCGTCACGCGCGTTGAACATCGCGGTCTGGTCTATCATCGTCCCGCGCGCGAGGAAATACGCGGTACTTCCGCCGGCGAGGGCCGCAGCTCGCTGGAGCGCCTGCCAAAGGCGGCCGGCAGGCGCTGGATCCCGGTCAGCCCGCTCGCCGCAAATGACGCCGGGCTGGAGCTGTTTGTCACCGACGGTGCACTTGCGGCGGCGCTGACGCGCCGCGGTCACGTGCTGCCGTCGGAGTACAGCCTGCGTCTGCGTGGCGACTTCGACGACTCGCGTATCGAGGCGCTCATGTCGGGCATTGCGGGCACGGAGCTCGAGGGAAGTCTGACCGCCATACTGCCGGCTGGCGGCGAGGGCACGAACCGGTGGGTCAATGTGAGCTGCACCGGGCTGCGGCCCCGCGATCTGAAGGGCCACTTTGAACGCAACGGCTTCGAGCCGAACCGGGTAATGCGCACCAGGCTCGGGCCGATCGCGATGGATCGTGGACTGGCGCGCGGGCGCAGCCGGCTGATGACGGACGAGGAGCTGAGCGCGCTGTGGGAATTTGCTTCTAGCCAGCCGGCGCCGGTGGCGGAGTCCGCTGGCAGTCGAAAGTCATCCCGTTGAGACCGCTGCCCGCGGGTCCCAGCAGGTACAGATAAGGTGCAGTCACCGCCGCCGGTTCGACCAGGCGACTCCGGTCTTCGGCCGGGAAAGCCTGCAGGCGCATCATCGTCCTGACCGGCCCTGGATTCAGGCAGTTGGCCCGAATCCCCTTCGACTCCAGTTCGTCTGCAAGCACCTGCATCAGCGCCTCGGTTCCGAACTTGGAAACTGAATAGGCTCCCCAGTAGGCGCGGCCGCGCCGGCCGACAGCGCTCGACGTGAATACAACGCTGGCGTCCGTGGAACGGCGCAGCAGTGGCAGCAATGTGCGCGTCAGCAGGAAGGGCGCCGTCAGATTGACATGCAGTACCTTGCACCAGGTCGGCACGTCGTAATGGTCGATCGGGCTCAGTGCCCCGAGTATGCCCGCCACATGAGCCAGGCCGTCAACGCGTCCGAATTCGCGATCGAGCGCATCGTGCAGGGCCTCGTACTCGGCGGCACCGGCCGTCTCCAGATTGAATGGCAGCAGGGCCGGCTTGGGGCTACCGGCATTGACGATGTGGTCGTAGCTGCGCTCGAGCTTGCGCAGCGTGCGGCCGAGCAATCCAACCGTCGCCCCCTGCCGGGCGATGGCCAAGGCTACGGCCTGGCCGATGCCGTCGCCGGCTCCCGTGACGATCACGACTCGTCCCTGATGCGATTGCGGCGGCGGGTCGTAGTCTCGCAGTGTCTGTGGATCGGTCATGAAGTCCTTCAATGCTGCCGCGCCACACGCCAGGCCGTCCAGAGACTTCGCATGTGGCTGAGTTCAACTTGCAGGCAGCCGGCCTCGAATTGGCCGCGTTCGAATCGATCCAGCAGCTCGAGGTGCAGGCCGAGCAATGCATTCTGGGCGCGCAGATCGGCGGCACCGCAATCCTGCAGTTCCCCGGTGGCGCGTCGACCCTGTTCGCGTGCTTTCTCCGCGAGGCGGGCGAGGCAACGCCGGGCGCCGGGCCCCACGGCTTCTGAAGCCAATGCCCTGTAATCGATCCCTTCCGCATCGAGCCAGTCGCGTGGCAGGTAGATGCGCCCGCGCATGGCATCCTTGCGCAGGTCGCGGATCATCTCGATGATGCGTACGGCCCTGCCGGTCGCGCTTGCGAATCGCTCCGCGCGCGCATCCAGCGGCACCAGTACCGCGGCGATCATCCGCTGCAGACCATCGGCAACGGCCAGGTAACGATCCAGTTCGGCCTCCGACGCAATGCTCGTACCGGCAAGATCGAGTTCCAGACTGGAAAGCAGGTCCTGGATGGGTCTCCAGCGCGAACCGGCAGCGGGTGCAGCAGTGCAGGCGGCCTGGGTCAGGGGATGCCTGGGCTGGCCCTGCTCGAGGCGCCCGATTTCCTCGCGCCACCACTGCAGCTTGAGGTGCGACACCTGGTGATCGATGCGGGCGTCGGCAGTCGCGTGCAGTTGTAGTTCGAGGGCGAATGCGAATGCCAGCAGCGGTCGCGCCGTCGGCGCCGCAAACAACCATGCGAACCAGCGCAGCGAGCCGGCCGGCGGCGGCTGCGCGGAGTCCGCAGTCCAGTCTGCCACTTCAGCGGTCTTCAGGAGCGGGCAGTTCCGGTGCCGGCGTGCCGTCGGTGCGGACTGCGGCTTCAATCTCGGGGAGTTCCTCGATGGCCTTGTCGCTGCGCACGCCAAGTTCGGTGAACTTGCGCGCCCCTGGCAGCACATTGCGCTCAAGGGAACCGACCGACGCGTTGAATGCGCGCACGCTTGATTCGAGCGCAGTGCCGAGCCTGGCAAGGTGACCGCGGAAAGTGCCGAGGCGCGAGTAGAGTTCCTCGGCCAGCTTGCGGATGCGTTCGGCGCCCTCCGCCAGGCGGACATTCTGCCAGCCGTAGTGCACGGCCTTCAGCAGGGCGACAAAACTTGACGGCGTGGCCAGGATCACGCCGTTCTTCATCGCGGTTTCGAGCAGGTCCGGCTGCTGTTCGAGGGCGGCAGACAGGAACTGGTCACCCGGCAGGAAGAGCACGACGAATTGCGGCGCATTTTCGAATTGCGCGGCGTAATTCTTGGATGCCAGCAAGCGCACCCGCTCACTGAGATGCTGGGCATGCTTTCTGAGGGCCGCCGTTTTCGCCTCATCGGAAGCAGCCTCGACCGCCAGCAGATAGGCGTCGAGTGGCGTCTTGACGTCCACGACGAGGTCGCGTCCGTCCGGCATGTGAATGACCATGTCGGGGCGCAATGCCCCGTCTTCACTGAAAACGTGTACCTGTTCCTCGAAGTCACAGTGAGAGGTCATGCCCGCAAGCTCGACCAGGCGGCGCAGCGCAATTTCGCCCCACTGGCCGCGCACCTGCGGCTTGCTGAGCGCCTGCACGAGATTGCGTGTCTCGCGCTGCAGAGCCGTATGGGTCTCGCGCATGTCGGTGAGATGCTGGCGCAGGCTGCCAAAATCCCGCTGGCGCTCGACCTCGATTTCGCGCAGTGCCTCCGAGGTGCGGGTCAGTGACTCCTGGATCGGCTTGATCAGCGTTTCGATCGCCTGCTCGCGCTCCTTCAGGCTGCTCTGGGCCTGCTGCTGGTGCTGGCCGAGATTTTCCTTTGCCAGGCGGAGGAAATTCTCGATGTTCTCGCGCAGTTGACGGCCGGCGAGATCGTCGAAACGGCGATCGAGCTGCTCCATGGCGCGTTCGAGGGCGGCAGTGCGCTCGGCCTCCAGGGCATCTTCGGTCTGCAGGCGCTCGCCGAGCACCGCAACCTGGGTCTCGAGCGACGACGCGCGCCGCCGGCCGATCCACCAGCCCGCCACGAAGGCGATGGCAAGCGCGGCGATGATGAGCAGCGTGGTCGTCAGGTCCATGCGTTCAGGCTCGCAGTCCCAGCCATTCCAGCAGGTCGGTGGGCTGTCCGATGATGGCGTCGGGCAGCCAGGAGCTGGGATTCTCCCCGGCCCCGAGGTAGCCGAACCCGGCCACCAGCGGGATCATGCCCGCGTTGCGGGCCGCCTGCACGTCGCGCTCGGCATCGCCGAGATAGACGCATTGCACCGGCTCGAGGCCCAGCAATCCCGCAGCATGCAGCAGCTGCATCGGATGCGGCTTGCGCTCCGGAAGCGTGTCGCCGCTGACGACGCAACCGCTGCGCGCGGCCAATCCGAGTACTTCCAGCAGCGGCATGGTCAGCCAGGCCGGCTTGTTGGTGACTATTCCCCATCGCAACCCGGCCGCCTCGAGCGTGTACAGCACGAGCTCGAATCCGTGGAACATGCGTGTATGTGTCGCGATGCTCGCATGATAGAAATCAAGGAATCGCCGGTGCAGGTCCTCGAGCCGAGCTGCATCCGGATCCCCGAAAGCGAGTCGCACGAGCCGCAACGCACCGTGGGACACATGCGGCCTGATGTGCTCGAAAGGCATTGCGGCCATGCCTTCCTCAGCAAGCAACTGGTTCAGCGCACCCGCCATGTCCGGCGCCGTGTCGAGCAGCGTGCCGTCCAGGTCGAACAGCACACCGCGGAGTCCGTCGCGCGGGTTCATGCCCCGCGATCCGGTGCGGGACGCTTGAAGTGAATCAGGTAATTGACCGATGTATCGGCGCCCACCCGCGCCTTTCGCGACCATGGGTTGTATTCGAGACCGGCCAGATCGACCAGCGCCAGACCGGCGTCCCGCCCCCAGCGGGCGAGCTCCGAGGGCCTGATCAGCCGCGCGTACTGGTGGGTACCCGCCGGCAGGAGGTGCAGCAGGTACTCGGCCCCGACGATGGCCAGCGAAAAGGACCTGGCATTGCGGTTGATCGTGGAGCAGATCACGTCGCCACCCGGCCGGACCAGCTGCGCGAGTGCATGAACGACCGCTGCGGGATCCGGTACATGCTCGAGCATTTCGAGGCAGGTCACAAGATCGAAAGCGCCGGGTTCTGTGTCTGCCAGCGATTCCACCGCGGCGAGGCGGTAATCCACGGCGACCCCGCCGTCCAGAGCATGCAACCGCGCGACTTCCAGCGCGCCCGGCGCCAGATCGCTGGCGGTCACTTGCGCACCGCGTCGCGCCATGCCCTCGGCCAGAAGCCCGCCGCCGCAGCCTACGTCGAGCACTCTCCGGCCGGCGAGTCCGGCGCGCGCCTCGATGTAATCGAGACGGGTCGGATTCAAGTCATGCAGCGGGCGAAATTCGCCTTCCGGGTCCCACCAGCGCGGTGCCGCGGCGTCGAATTTCGAGATTTCCGCAGGATCAACATTTGCGGCATCGGCCATGCTCGAAGTATAGCGTTCGCGCCACCATCAGGAGTCGTTGGGCGCTGGCTGATTTGCGTGCATGGGCCCATGAAAACAGCGGGTTACGGATGGCTCACTGTGCTAAGATTTGCGGCCTTCCAATGCCCATTCCGAAGACCAGATCCGCATGACCGAAATCGCGCGCGAAGTCCTGCACGTCAACCTCGAAGACGAGATGCGGCGTTCGTATCTCGATTATGCGATGAGCGTAATAGTCGGCCGTGCGCTGCCCGATGTGCGCGACGGATTGAAGCCGGTGCATCGGCGCGTCCTGCACGCGATGCGTGAACTCGGCAATGACTGGAACAAGCCCTACAAGAAATCGGCGCGCATCGTCGGCGATGTCATCGGCAAGTACCACCCGCATGGCGATGCGGCCGTGTACGACACGATCGTGCGCATGGCGCAGCCGTTCTCGTTGCGCTACCTGCTGGTCGACGGCCAGGGAAATTTCGGCTCGGTGGACGGTGATGCAGCAGCAGCCATGCGTTACACGGAAGTGCGCATGTCGCGAATCGCGCACGAACTGCTCGCGGACATCGACAAGGAGACGGTCGATTTCACGCCGAACTACGACAACAGCGAGCAGGAACCTGCGGTGCTGCCGTCACGCATCCCGAATCTGCTGGTCAACGGTTCGGCCGGGATTGCAGTCGGTATGGCGACCAATATCCCGCCACACAATCTCGGCGAGATCGTCGATGCCTGCATCGCGCTGATCGACGACCCGAATCTGGGTCTGGCCGAGCTGATGCGGCTCGTGCCGGGGCCCGACTTCCCGACCGCGGGAATCATCAATGGCGCCGCCGAGATCGCACTCGCCTACAAGACCGGCCGCGGGCGCCTGTCGGTGCGTGCGCGTACCAGTGTCGAGGAGATGGACGAGCGCGGCAGGCAGGCCATCGTCGTGACCGAATTGCCGTACCAGGTCAACAAGGCGCGCCTGCTCGAGCGCATCGCGGACCTCGTGCGCGCCAAGGAGATCGATGGCATTTCCGAGCTGCGCGACGAATCCGACAAGGACGGGCTCCGCGTCGTCATCGAAATGAAGCGCGGCGAGAACCACGAACTCGTGCTGAACCAGCTGTTCAAGCTGACGCCGATGCAGACGGTATTCGGCGTCAACATGGTTGCCTTGCTCGACGGGCAGCCCAAGCTGCTGTCGCTCCGGGAGATGCTGGACGCCTTCCTGCGCCACCGCCGCGAAGTCGTGACGCGTCGCACGATCCACGACCTCCGCAAGGCGCGTGACCGTGCCCACCTGCTGGAAGGCCTGGCCGTGGCGCTGGCGAATATCGACGAGGTCATTGCGGTCATCAAGGCCTCGCCGTCGCCGCCTGAAGCGAAAATCGCATTGCAGTCGCGCGCCTGGCAGCCCGGCGCCGTGACGCAGATGCTCGCGCGCACAGGCACGGTGTCGACGCGCCCGGATGAAATTGCTGAAGAGCTCGGGCTGCATGACGGGAAGTACCTGCTTTCCGAGCAGCAGGCCCAGGCCATCCTCGACCTGCGTCTGCATCGCCTGACCGCTCTCGAGCAGGACAAGATCGTCTCGGAATTCGTCGAGTTGCTGGACCAGATCCGGGACCTGGGCGATATTCTCGCGCGCCCGGAGCGCCTGCTCGAGGTAATCCGCGACGAGCTTGCTGCGATGAAGGAGGCCTACGGCGACAAGCGCCGCACCGAGATCATCGCCGATCAGTCGGATGTCACCATCGAGGACCTGATCGAACGCCAGGATCTCGTAGTCACACTGTCTCACTCTGGCTACGCCAAGTCGCAGCCGGTGACGGACTACGAGGCCCAGCGTCGGGGCGGTCGGGGCAGGAGCGCCACCACCGTCAAGGATGCGGACTTCATCGACAAGCTGTTCATCGCGCACAGCCACGATACTCTCCTGTGTTTCTCGGACCGTGGGCAGTGCTACTGGCTCAAGGTATGGCAGCTCCCGCTTGCGAGTCGTGGCTCGCGTGGCAAGCCGATCGTCAATCTGCTGCCGCTGGGCGAGGGCGAGCGAATCACGGCGGTCCAGGCAGTCGGCGAATTCGATGACAGCCGCTTCGTCCTGATGGCGACGGCACAGGGCACGGTCAAGAAGACACCGCTGTCGGCATTCTCACGGCCGCGGGCGAACGGCATCATCGCTGTTTCGCTCGACGAGTCGGACTGCCTTGTGGGTGTCGCGCTCACTGACGGCGAATGCGAAATCCTGCTGGCCACGACCGACGGCAAGGCGATCCGCTTTACTGAAAGCGAGGTGCGGCCGATGGGCCGCGAGGCCGCGGGCGTGCGCGGAATCCGGCTCGGCGGCGATGACCGCGTGACTTCGCTGATCGTGCTCGGCGAAGGGCCGATCCTGACGACGTCCGAACGAGGCTATGGCAAGTTGACCGACATCGCGGAGTTCCCGCGGCATGGCCGCGGTGGCCAGGGCGTCATTGCACTGCAGACCAGCGACCGCAATGGCGCGCTGGTGGGCGCGCTGCAGCTGAAGCCCGATGACGAGATCATGCTGATCAGCTCGAGCGGCACGCTGGTGCGCGTGCCGGTCAGCGACCTCCCGGTAATGGGCCGCAATACCCAGGGCGTGCGGATCATGCGACTCGAGGAGAGTGAAAGTCTGGTGGGACTCGAACGCATCGCCGGCGAAGACTCAGGGGACAGTGAGGGCGCTGGCTGAAGCCGGCCAGCGGATTCACCGCGTGCGCGTCTTCAATTTCTCCGCGGGCCCGGCGGCGCTTCCGCTGCCGGTGCTTGAACAGGCCCGCGATGAACTGCTCGACTGGCAGGGCGGCACGTCCGTCATGGAGATCAGCCATCGCAGCAGGTCCTTTCTGGAGGTTGCGGAGCGGGCTGAGGCCGATTTGCGCGAGTTGCTGGCAATCCCGGCCGGTTACAAAGTCCTCTTCATGCAGGGTGGTGCGACCGGGCAGTTTTCCGCGGTCCCGCTGAATTTGTCGCAGCCCGGTGCGTCTGCGGACTACATCCACACCGGGCACTGGTCGGAACGCGCAATCAGGGAGGCCAGGCGCTTCCTGACTGTCAACATCGCCGCCGATGAAGCCGCTTCCAGATATTCGACCGTACCGGCGCAATCGCAGCTGAGGCTCAACCGCAGCGCGGCTTTTGTCCACTACACGCCCAACGAGACGATCGGTGGTGTGGAATTCCCCTATATACCGGCGACCGGCGACGTGCCGCTCGTGGCCGACATGTCCTCGACCATCCTCTCGCGTCCTCTCGACGTCTCGCGATTCGGGCTGATCTATGCCGGGGCACAGAAGAATATCGGGCCCGCCGGCATCACGGTCGTCATCGTGCGTGAGGACCTGCTGGGCCGCGCCCGCGCGGGCACACCCTCGATATTCGACTATCGGGGCTTGGCGGAGGCTGGTTCCATGCTGAACACTCCGCCGACATTCGCCTGGTATTTCGCCGGACTCGTGCTGCAATGGCTGAAGCGCCAGGGCGGGCTGGCGGCAATCGCCGAGGTCAATCGAGCCAAGGCGGCAGCTCTCTATGCGGCGATCGATGCTTCTGCCTTCTATGCCAATCGGGTCGCGCGCAACTGCCGGTCATGGATGAATGTGCCATTCACGCTTGCGAAACCCGAACTGGAAAAGGCCTTTATCGCCGAATCCATGGCTGCGGGACTGGCGCACCTGGCGGGCCACCGCTCGGTTGGCGGCATGCGGGCAAGCATCTACAACGCGATCCCGCTGGCCGGCGTCACGGCACTCGTGGATTTCATGCGGGATTTCGAGAGACGGCGCGGCTGATGGGGTTTCGGATCCTCACTCTGAACAATATCTCGCCGAAGGGCCTTGAACGGCTGCCGCGCGAGCGCTATGAGATCGCTGCGCAGCTCGCCAGCCCGGACGCCATCCTGGTGCGCTCCGCCGACATGCACTCGATGGAAATCCCCGAAAGCGTTCATGCAGTCGGGCGCGCCGGTGCGGGAACCAACAATATCCCGGTTACGATGCTCTCAAAGCGCGGCATTCCGGTATTCACGGCGCCCGGCGCCAACGCAAATGCGGTGAAGGAACTGGTGCTGGCCGCGATGTTCCTGGCGGCGCGCCATATCTGCCAGTCCTGGCAGTTCGTGCGCGAACTCAAGGGTGATGCCGCGGCGCTCGAGGCGGCGGTCGAGCAGGGCAAGAAACAGTTCATCGGTCACGAGCTGCCGGGACACACGCTGGGGGTGGTCGGGCTTGGCGCTATCGGCGTCGAAGTCGCCAACGCGGCGCACCTTCTCGGCATGCACGTGCTGGGCTACGATCCAAAGATCACGGTGCAACGGGCCTGGCAGCTTTCGTCCGGGGTCGAACAGGCGCTCAACATCGAGGACCTGTTTGCACGCTCCAATGTCGTTACCTTGCATGTGCCGCTTGCCGATGCCACGCGTTCCATGGTCAACGCGAAACTGCTGCAGAGAATGCAGAAAGGGGCGACGCTGCTGAATTTCGCGCGCGGCGCCATCGTCGAGGAAACCGACGTGCTGGCCGCGCTGGATGCGGGCAGACTCGCCGCGTACGTGTGCGATTTCCCGACACCGCGGTGCAAGGATCACCCGCGCGTCGTCGCCCTGCCGCATCTCGGAGCTTCCACCATCGAGGCCGAGGCAAACAGCGCGATGATGGTGGCGGACACCCTGCGCGACTACCTCGAGAACGGCAATATCCGCCATGCGGTCAACTTTCCGGAAGCTGCGCTGCCGCGCGTGCCGGCCAGTGCCCGGATCGCGATCGCGAACAGCAATGTCCCCAACATGGTGGGCCAGATCTCGACCCGCCTGGCGGAAGCCGGGCTGAATATTGCCGACCTGCTGAACAAATCCAGGGGCGAGGTCGCGTATACCCTCATTGACATCGACGGGCAGGTGCCCGCTGGCCTGATCGACCGCATCGCCGCCATTCAGGGCGTATTGCGCGCGCGGGCCGTCTAGGAGCCAGACATGGCGAATCGTTTCGAGCAGTTCGCCGCGCCCGGCATCCGCCGGCTCACGCCGTACCTGCCCGGCAAGCCGCCCGAGCAGCTCGAGCGTGAACTCGGCATCACCGGCAGCATCAAGCTCGCATCCAACGAGAACCCGCTGGGTCCGGGTCCGCGCGCGCGCGCGGCGCTTGCCGAGGCCGTGACCCGGGTCGGCATGTACCCCGACGGCAGCGGTCATGTGCTGCGTGCGGCGCTCGCCGCGAAGCACAAGGTGGCGCTTGAACAGGTGACGCTCGGCAACGGCTCCAATGACGTACTGGTATTGCTCGCCGGGACATTCCTGACGCCGGAACGCGAGGCCGTCTATTCGCAGTATGCATTTGCGGTTTACCCGATCGCGGTGCAGGCAGTCGGTGCAACTGCGCATGTTGCGGCGGCTCATCCGCCGGATCACCGGATGCCGCTTGGTCACGATCCTGGCGCGATCCTTGCCGCCGTCGGACCAGGGACGCGCATTGTTTTTCTGGCGAATCCCAATAATCCGACCGGCACCTGGCTGACCGGTTCCGAACTAGAGCAGCTGATGCGCGGCATTCCGCCGGAGGTCATCGTCGTACTCGATGAGGCTTATCACGAATATTCGGTTGGCGCAGGCGTTCCCGATGGCAGCGCACTGCTGGCCCGTCACCCCAATCTGGTCGTGGCGCGCACGTTTTCGAAGGCCTACGGTCTTGCAGGCCTGCGCGTCGGTTACACGCTTTCGCATCCGGATGTCGCGAATCTTCTGAATCGCCTGCGCCAGCCATTCAACGTGTCGGTTGTCGGTCTGGCCGCGGCGACCGCTGCGCTTGAGGATTGCGAACATGTCGAAGCGACAGTGGCGCTCAACCGCCGCGGTCTGGTGCGGCTGCGCGAGGGACTCACGGCACTCGGTCTGGCCGTGCCGCCGTCCGCCGCAAATTTTCTGTTGTGCGACCTGCTGCGGCCGGCGGCACCGGTCAGCGACGCGCTGTTGCGTCGCGGTGTGATCGTGCGACCGGTCGCCAATTACGGCTTGCCGAATCACCTCCGGATATCCACTGGTACCGCGGAACAGAATGAGCGCATGCTCGCGGCGCTGGCGGCTGCGCTGGCGGAATGTGCGTGAACGGCAGGCCGGCAAGCTACATAGCGGGACCGGGCGGGGGGATCTCGGGCGAGATCCGTGTGCCCGGCGACAAGTCGATCTCGCATCGCGCGGTGATGCTGGGCGCGATTGCAGATGGCATCACGGATATCAGCGGTTTTCTGGCGGGCGAAGATTGCCTCGCGACGGTCGGGGCATTCGAGGAAATGGGCGTGCGCGTCGAACGCCCGGCGGCCGAGCGGCTGATCATCCACGGGGCTGGACCCGGTGGCTTGAGGGCACCTGCTGCCGCGCTTGATCTCGGCAACTCGGGCACTGGCATGCGCTTGCTGGCGGGCCTGCTCTGCGGCCAGCAGTTCGACTCGATGCTGATCGGCGATCGTTCCCTGATGCGCCGGCCGATGGAAAGAGTCGCGGCTCCACTGCGCCGCATGGGCGCGGCCATCGAGACCCAGCGTGGCAGACCGCCGATCAGGATCTCGGGCGGGCGTTCACTGCTCGGTTGTGAGCACGAAATGGAGGTGCCGAGCGCACAGGTGAAATCCGCGATATTGCTTGCGGGCCTCTACGCCAGCGGACGCACCGTGATCATCGAGCCGGACATCACCCGCGATCACACCGAGCGAATGCTCCCGGCCTTCGGTGTCCCGGTCGAGCGAGATGGCGCGACGGTCTCGGTCCTTGGCCCGGCAATGCCTGGTGGCGCGCATATCGAAGTGCCTGGCGATTTCTCCGCGGCGGCGTATTTCATCGTCGCCGGCATCATTGCGGGCACGGCACCGCTCATGATTCGTGGCGTGGGCGTCAATCCATCGCGTACCGGCCTGCTCGAAATCCTGCGCCTGATGGGCGCGGATATCCGGTTGCATGGTTTGCCGGAGCGCAGTGGCGAGCCGGTTGCCGATATCGAGGTGCGGCCCGGATTCCTGCGTGGCATCGCGGTGCCGCGTGAACTGGTCGCGAGCGCTATCGACGAATTTCCGGTCCTGTTCGCCGCCGCCGCGGTTGCACAGGGCGAAACGCTGGTGACTGGCGCTGCCGAGTTGAGGTTGAAGGAGAGTGACCGCATAGCGGTCATGGCGGAGGGCCTGAATCGCATCGGCGTCCAGGCACAAGCGATGCCGGACGGGATGCGCGTCGTAGGCGGCACGATCGGCGGCGGTGTGGTCGAGAGCCGTGGCGACCACAGGATCGCGATGTCCTTCGCGGTGCTGGCATCGTGTGCCGGCGCGCCAATCGTGATCCGCGATACGCATTATGTCGCAACGTCGTTTCCGGGTTTCGTTGCGGCGGCTCGGGGCGCAGGGTTGGCGCTGGTGGAGGAGTGCTGAGCATGGTGCCGGTCATTGCAATCGATGGCCCGGGTGGTTCAGGCAAGGGGACCGTTGCGCGCCTGGTCGCGCGACGACTCGGCTGGCACCTGCTGGACAGCGGCGCGCTTTACCGTCTGGTAGCACTCGCTGGCATGCGGAAAAACCTTGCCAGCGATGACGTGGCCGGCCACGTCCGGCTCGCGGCCGGGCTCGACGTGGCATTCGAAGTTGACGCGGGGGGAGACGAAAGGGTGCTCCTGGAGGGATCGAATGTGACCCGGGAACTGCGCGGCGAACAGGCCGGGGAGGCGGCCTCGAGGGTCGCGGCCTGGCCCGAGCTGCGATCGGCCCTGCTGGGCCGTCAGCGTGCGTTTGCGCAGCCCCCCGGGCTGGTAGCCGACGGACGCGACATGGGATCGGTCGTTTTCAGGGATGCCGGGCTCAAAGTCTTCCTGACTGCGAGCCCCGGGGAAAGGGCCCGTAGGCGCCATAAGC
>JBAQWM010000155.1:0-6012 GCA_049298915.1 Steroidobacteraceae bacterium
CGAATCAACGCAAGGCAGAGGCACATGAACATACTGATCTGGCTCGTCATCGGCGGACTGCTCGGCTGGGTCGCGAGCATGTTCATGGGAACCAACGGCCGGCAGGGAATCATCCTGAATGTCGTCGTCGGAATCGTCGGCGCCGTGGTCGGCGGTTGGCTCCTGAGCGGAGTGTTCGGGTCTTCGACGATCAACCAGGGCAACTTCAGCATGTCCGGACTATTCGTGTCATTGCTGGGAGCCATCGTCCTTCTGGCAATCGTCAAGCTCCTGGGCGGCATTGCAAGGCAATCATGAGCCCTCGCTTTGCGCGATTCATCAATCGGAAACCATCAAAAGGTAGGAAAGAGAATCTATGAACAAGCAACTCATTATTGGCGTGATCGTCGGCGCCGTGGCAATCACGGCGGTCGCCGCGTTCGCCGGATACAAGAATATGGACACGAAGACGGCGAGTGCTCCGCGGCAGGAATGTCGTGATGTACTGGTCACTGTCACGCGGCCCACCAAGGATCCCGACCAGATTGCAGGAACGGTCACCGGTGCGGTAGTCGGCGGCGTCATTGGCCACCAGATCGGCAGCGGTGACGGAAACAAGCTGGCAACTGCCGGCGGTGCGATCGCGGGTGGCATTGCTGGCCACAAGATCCAGGAAGGCATGCAGGAACGGAATACCTACCAGGAAGTCCAGCAGGTCTGCGAAACCGTCCAGTGACCGTCGGCACGAACCGGCAGCTTGCCAAGCGACCTGCCGGTTCTATCATCTGTCCCCTCCGCCAGGCTCGCCCTGAACCTGGCAGAGCCATGTTTGCGACTCGCCCAGTCCAGCTGTGTTCGCCACCGAACAGACTGCCTCCCACTTCACGACTACCGTAGCCGACACAAGCCGGGTCTCCTTTTGAGATCGTTGGCCCGAAATTCAAAGGAGTCTGGATATGTCGAAGTCAATCCATCGGTTTACATTTCTGCTGCCGTTCATCCTGTTCTCGATGATCGGTTGCGCGTCCACGCGCACCCATGAGTCGCCGGGTGAATACCTCGACGACAGCGTACTCACATTGAAGGTCAAGACCGCGATTCTGGGTGATGAATCCCTCAAGTCGTCCGAGATCAATGTCGAGACCTTCAAGGGCGTCGTGCAGCTCTCCGGTTTCGTCAATTCACAGTCAGACATCAACCACGCGGTCGTGGTTGCCAATAACGTGAGTGGCGTGACATCCGTCAAGAACGACATGCAGTTGAAGAAAGCGAATCTGTAAACCCCATTGATCATCCCGCATCAGGGGCGGCCAAGCATCCGCCGCCGCCCCTGAGACTCGGCAAGTGAATTCCGAATCAGGAGTGATACCCATGAATGGAAAAAAACTGGCGGCGCTCGCACTGATCGTGGCAGGGGTGCTAGGCCTGGCATACGGCAGCTTCACCTACACCAAGGACACGCACGAGACCAAGTTGGGCCCCATCGAACTGTCGGTTGAAGAAAAAGAGACCGTGAATATCCCGGTCTGGCTGGGTGCCGGGGCCATCATCGCCGGCGTGCTTCTGCTGATCGTGCGGGTCAAGAACTGAGGATGACTGTCCGTGCCAGCCGCAATCGCGGAGCATGTGCGCAATCGCCTGATCGATGGCCTGCCACGCAAGGCCCGCAACGGGATTCTGCGGCACTGCGAACCGGTCGATCTGGTCTTCGGCACGATCCTGTGTGAGCCCGATCGGCGCCTCCAGCACATCTACTTTCCTCTCACCGCCATCATCTCCCTGGTGGCACCCGTCACCGGTCATCCGCCGATCGAAATGGGATTGATCGGCAATGAAGGCATGCTCGGGGCCACCGTCGTGCTGGGTGTCGATGCCGCCCGCCTGCGTGGTGTCGTGCAAGGCTCCGGCACCGCATTGCGGTTGACCACCTCGCATCTCCGGCAGGAATTGCGTGAAAACATCTCCCTGTGCAGCTCGATCGGTCGTTACCTCTATGTATTGCTGACACAATTGTCGCAAACCGCCGCATGCACCGCATTCCACGAGATCGAGATGCGCCTCGCCCGCTGGTTGCTGCTGACGCATGATCGCGCGCACGCGGATCATTTTTACCTCACTCACCAGTACCTGGCCGACATGCTCGGTGTGCAGCGCAGCGCGGTGACCATCGCCGCGGGCGCGTTGCAACGCAGAAAGCTGATCCGCTATTCCCGTGGCGACATCAGGATCCTCGATCGCAGGGGGCTCGAACTGGCGTCCTGCGAGTGCTATGAAGCGACAGTCCGCGATTACCAGCGGCTTTTCGCCTAGACCCGGTATGCCGCACGCGCCGCGGCGGTTTCAGTCCTGTGTGCGTTACCGTACCGACTCCGACGATCCGCATCCGTATCCTGAAGTCAGCAAACACGGATTCATCGATTCAGAGGTTCCCATGCGAAACATTTCCCTGATGACCGGACTGGTCGCGCTGACTGCGGTACTCCTTGCCGCTTGCGGATCCCAGCCTCGCAACGCCAATCAGAGCGACATACGCAGCGTTTGTGAAACCTGCGGCAATATCGAGCGCATCGAGCGGGTCCGACTGCGGGACCAGGAATCGGGCATCGGCGCAGGTGCCGTACTTGGCGCCATCATCGGCGGCGTGGCCGGCAGCAACGTCGGTTCCGGCGACAACCGAACAGTTGCCATCGCGGCCGGCGCAGCGGCGGGTGGTGTGATTGGACACCAGATCCAGAAAAACAATCGGAAAAAGGCCTACCAGTTTGATGTTCGCCTCGACGACGGACGTTGGGCACAGGTGACACAGCTGGAGAAGTTGGGCATGCGTGTCGGCGACCGTGTCGTCGTACGCGATCACGAGGTGCAGTACCTGCGCTGATCGGTAAGGTGACGAGTAATTGGCGAAGGCCGGATCGCGTTCCGGCCTTCAACTTTTCAGGACCACCCCATGCGGTCCGTCGGGGCACTTTTCGGGCCGCAGCGGGTCAAATTCTGCAGGCGGTCGCGCGAGTTGCCGCAAGATCGATTGGAATCCTGATAGTGGAGCAGCGACATGGTCAAGGATAATGGAATTGCCGATGTCGACGATCTGGTGCTCGACCCGACGAGATTCTATGCTTGCCCCAAAGAAGTCCTGACGGACGGGCGACTGAGCCCGGACCAGAAACGCCGCATTCTGGAATCCTGGGCGCGCGATGCGCAGCAGCTTTTGGAGGCGGAGGCAGAGAACATGCCCGGCCGTCCGGGAGAAAGGCCGTACCTGCGCGAGACCAGGCTCGCACTGCTCGAACTCGACCGCTGACGATCAGGCCGGCCGACCACGTCCTGTCGCGTCGAAGTAGTGCCGGCGGCAATGTAAAAGATAGCGTTCGTTGCCCCCGATTTCGACCTGCTCCCCTTCCCGCTCGACCGTGCCGTCGGCACGGACACGCACGACCATGGTCGCCTTGCGCCCGCAATGGCAGATGGTCTTCAGTTCCGACAACTCATCGGCCAGAATCGGGCTGGCGCAGGTTGCGCGGGTCGCCGTCACGATGCTGGTGCTGGCCATGGGTCTCAGGGCGATGGAAAACGTCGATGATGTCGTCAACATCCGGTTTGGCCTGACCCTCGTGCGGTGGCGGTAGCATGAATCACCCGCAGCGATTCGACGTCGACGCGGCGGTACTGGATCCGACGCGGTATTTCTCGCACCCGCGCGAGGTGCTCGCCGACAAGCGGCTTGAACGCGAGGAAAAGCGCCGGATCCTTGAATCCTGGGCGCTGGATGCGGAACTGATCAGCGCGGCCGAGTCGGAAAACATGCGCGGCCCCGCCGACGAGCAGTCGCTGCTGCGCGAAACCAGGATTGCACTGCTGCTACTGGACGGCTGAGCGGCGGCCGGTAGCCTCGAAGAAGTGGCGGCGGCACAGCGATACATAGCGCTCGTTACCGCCGATCTCCACCTGCGCGCCGTCGCGTTCCACCTTGCCGTCGGCGCCGACACGCACATTCATCGTCGCCTTGCGCCCGCAGTGGCAGATGGTCTTCAGTTCCGACAGTTCGTCTGCAAGCGCCAGCAGTCGCGCGCTGCCCGGAAACAGCTCGGCGCGGAAATCCGTCCTGAGCCCGTAGCAGAGCACCGGGATCTTCAACCGGTCGACGACAACCGCCAGTTGCTCGACCTGTGCCGGGCTCAGGAACTGCGCCTCGTCGAGCAGTACGCAGCTGACGGACTGCCGGTCATGCTCGACGGAAATCTCCTCAAGCAGATCGGTCGATGCCTCGAAGTGGCGGGCGTCGCTGCTGAGCCCGATGCGCGAATGCACCTTGCCACCGCCGCGCTGGTCCAGCCTTGCGGTGTAGACCAGCACATGCATGCCGCGCTCGCGGTAGTTGTGGCTCGACTGCAAGAGCGATGTCGACTTGCCCGCATTCATCGTCGAGTAGTAGAAATAGAGCTTTGCCAATGCCGTCTGCCGCGCCTCAGCGGAATGGCGCAAGGATCTTCGGAAGCCGCGCCGCACCCGGGCACAGGCGCTCGAATGGCACGCTGTTGAGCGCAGTCTCGACCGTATTGTGCCGCTTGTGGAAGTCGCGGCGTTTCTGGTCGACGTAGATCAGGCCGGTGACGTATTCGTTTCGCATCGCCCGTTCCTGCACATAAGCGGCGGCCCGGGCGCGGTCGGTCGGATCGTAGCCCGGGTCGAGCTTGCGGAGCATGATACTGCTGCCATCGTGCATCGTGACCGGGAGCGTTTCACCCGGCGCGTAGCTGACCTTGATCTCGCGCTGGGGCGCGATGTAATCGGCGGCAACCGGCGCATCCGAATGCTTGCGCACGTACGCGTAACTCTTGGTCGAGCCTTCGTGGTCATTGAAGGTGACGCAAGGCGACAGCACGTCGATGATCGCGAAGCCGCTGTGGGAGAGTCCCGCCTTGATCAGCGGCACCAGCTGCTCCTTGTCGCCGGAGAAACTGCGCGCGACGAATGAGGCTCCCAGCGCGAGCGCCAGCAGCACCGGGTCGATCGGTTCCTGCTCATTGGCCTCGCCCTTTTTCGACTTCGAGCCGACATCGGCGGACGCCGAGAATTGCCCCTTGGTCAGGCCGTAGACGCCGTTGTTCTCGAGGATATAGACCATATCGAGATTGCGCCGGATCGCGTGTGCCAGCTGGCCGACGCCGATGGACAGGGAGTCGCCATCGCCCGAAACGCCGATGTAGCGCAGACTGCGGTTTGCCGCATTGGCGCCGGTCGCGATGGATGGCATGCGCCCGTGCACTGCATTGAAGCCATGCGCGCCAGCGACGAAATAGGCGGTGGTCTTGGACGAGCAGCCGATGCCGGAGAGCTTGACGACACTCTGCGGCGGCAGCGCCATTTCGTAGGCGGCCTGCACGATCGCGGCGGTCACCGAATCGTGGCCGCAGCCGGCGCAGAGCGTCGACATGCTGCCTTCGTAGTCGCGTCGATTCAGACCCAGTTCATTTACCGGCAGGCTCGAATTCGAAACCTTCGGCTTGGCGATGAAACTCATGCCGCGACCCCCTTGGCCAGCGCCGCATTGATGCCATCCACGATGCAGCTCGCTGGCATCGGAAGACCGTTGTAGTGCAGGATGGAACGCAGCTTCTGCTTGTCCACCGCCGTTTCCAGCGTCAGCAGCGCACGCAGCTGTGCGTCGCGATTCTGCTCGACCACAAATATGGTCTGGTGCATCGCCAGGAACTCCTCGACCTCCGCCCCGAATGGAAATGCCCGCACCCGCATGTAGTCGATCGCCGTGCCGGAACGGCGCAGGCTTGCCAGCGCCTCCCGCACCGGCGCATCGCAGGAGCCCAGGCTCACGATCGCTGCCTGGGAGCCGCGCGCCTCGATCGCGGCCTGCGGCACCAGCCGTGCGGCCGTGCCGAATTTCCGCGCCAGCCGATCAACGACATCCTGATATTCGGCGGCATCTTCCGTATACACGCCGTAGCGACTGTGGCCGGAGCCGCGCGTAAAGTAAGCCGCCTGCGGGCTGACACCGGGAAGCGTGCGGTACGGGAT
>JBAQWM010000156.1:0-1843 GCA_049298915.1 Steroidobacteraceae bacterium
GGGCAGGCCTGGCTCTGCTTTACGGCGGCTACTGGACCCTGTGGGCGATCGCGACGCCCTTGCTTTACGCGGTAACCGCCCGTTCGCGCCACCTCGGCGGACCAGCCGGTGCCCTCCAGTTCGCCAGCCATGGCGGGTTACTCGCGATTCTCGTGCTCGCCAGCAATCTCTATTTTCTCGCTTACAACGCGGGCGTTCTCGGTGCAGTGAGCTTTGACACCGCGACGTATTGGGGTCGCTTCACGGACGGTGGGGCCGTGCTGTTTGTCGGCGTGCACCTGCTCAAGTACGCGGTGATAGGCCTGATCTGTTCCAGCATCTGGAACCAGCGCAAGCGGCGCCAGGAGGAGCAGGCCCGCGTCGCCGCCGAGCTCGAGAGCCGCTCGCTCGCGGTGCAGCTTGCGGACGCAAAGCTCGCGAGCCTGCGCGAACAACTGCACCCGCATTTCTTGTTCAACGCGCTCAACTGCATCGCGAGCCTGATCGAGATCCGGCGCAACAGCGACGCCTACGCGGCCGTCTCCGACCTGGCCAAGCTGTTGCGCCAGACACTGGAGATGGGCCGGCGCAAGAGTGTCACGCTGCGGGAGGACGTCGAGCACGCTCGCTCCTATCTGCGGATCGCCGAACTTCGCTTCGGGAACCACCTGAGCTGGCGCATCGATGTCGACGCCACCTGCGAGTCGCTGGCCGTGCCGCCACTGCTCCTGCAGCCGCTCGTCGAGAACGCGGTCAAGCACGCCGCCAACCAGTCACAGGCGCCGGTCTGTATCGCGATCAGGGTGCAAGGCGATTCCGGTCACGCGGAGATTACGGTTTCGGACGACGGCCCCGGGATCGGCACCGGATCTTCGGCTCCTTCGGGAATCGGCATCGGTCTCGGCAACCTGCGCGAGCGGCTCGAGCTCGCGTACGGCGTTGGGGCGAGTCTCTCCGTCAACTCCGGTACGACGGGCCGGGGAACCGTGGTGCGCATCGTCGTGCCGCGGCAGCACGCACACATAGCGTCCGATGTCGAGGTGATCGCGTGACGGAATCCACCGCCTCCCTGCGCGCGCTCGTCGTCGACGACGAACCACTCGCCCGCGAGCTCGTGGTCAAGCTCCTGCGATCCGAGCCGGGTTTCGAGATCTGCGGTGTGGCCGCCTCGGGCCGCCAGGCACTGACCGCGATCGCGGAACTGCGGCCCGACATCGTGTTCATCGACATTCGAATGCCGGAGCTGAACGGAATAAGCGTCATCCGTGATACTGACTTCGATGCGGCGCCTCTCTTTGTCGTGGTGACCGCCTTCGAGAGCCATGCCGTCGAGGCATTCGAAGTGCGTGCTTTCGACTACGTCCTGAAGCCCGTAGACAAGGCGCGCTTCTCACGCGCCGCGAGGGACGCGCGCGCCGCGGTCCTCAACCGCCGTGCGCTGGCCCGGATGAACGGGGCTTCGCGCGCCGCGATGTCGGACGAGCAGGCGCGTCCGGCGGGATCCACGCACCTTCGCCTTCGCGCCGGAGAACGTGTGCTGCTGGCGCCGCTCGATGCTGTTCGGTACTTCGAGGCTTGCAGCCAATACGTGCGGGTGTACGTCGGCGATGCAAGCTATCTGCTATCCACGGAGTCGCTGGCTTCTCTGGAAAGCCAGGTCACGCCCGATACGTTTTTTCGCGTGCACCGAAGCTACCTGGTCAATCGCCGGTTCGTGGAATCAGTAGTCGCGAAAGCCGGCGGCGGCAGCAGCGTGGTGCTGGCGGGCGGGGAGCGTTTGCCCGTCGCGCGCCGCAACCGCGAGGTGGCCGAGCGGCTGCTCGTCAAGCTCGCGGAGCGGCTGGGTCCGGCTTCAGGCGGCGGC
>JBAQWM010000157.1:0-20143 GCA_049298915.1 Steroidobacteraceae bacterium
CTGCCGAATGGCAGTTCACTGAACTCGCCCTGCAGACGATGCGGCGCGAACACCCGTTCGAGGGCTTCCGGATGGTTGTTGCGGTGGCGATCGTGAATCCGGTGGCCAGCGGGCAGCTTGCCGGCAAGCTGCGCTTCCGCGAGCAGCGCGGGCTGGAAGCGCGAGTCGGCGATGTCGAGCATGGCTGCGGCGACCTCGGCATCGCTCTTCCAGCGCAGGTCCGCGATGCCGTATTCCGTCAGGCAGATATCGCGCAGGTGGCGCGGTATGGTCGTATGGCCATAGTTGAAGCGGATGTTGGACTCGATCCGTCCATTGCTTTCGCGTGTGGCGCGCACGGCGATCAGCGAACGGCCATCCGGCAATGCCTGCGCCTGCGCGACGAAGTTGTACTGGCCACCCACGCCGCTGACGACGCGACCGTCCGCGAGTCCGTCCGACACGATCGCGCCGCCGAGCGTCGCCATCATCGCGGTGTTGATGAATCGCGCATGCCGGCGCTGTTCGACCTTGGCCTGCCAGCCGGCGCCGGCCAGTTCATTGGTGAAGCTCACCGGCATCATCCGGAACAGCGCGCGCTCCGCATCGGGCATGGCGCGCAGTTCATCGTAGAAGGCGCGCGGACCCAGCAGGAAAGCGCCGTGCAGCAGCGCGCCGTCGGGCTCTACGCGACGCTTCAGGATCCCGGCCCGGTACAGGTCGAGGAATCCATCCACGAACATCTCGCTCACGGCGTAGAGACCGTGGCTGAATGGCGCATCGCCGCCAATGGCCGCCTGCTGCGCCGCGAAGCGGGCGGCCAGCCCTGTGTCGTCCAGCACGCGCCGCCACAGCGCATTGCGTTCATGCCGCATGATCAATGAATAGACGACGGCATCGCCCAGCTCGCCGATGCCGATCTGCAGGGTGCCGCCGTCGCGCACCAGCATGCTGGCAGCGAGTGCGATCATGTGATCGGTCGTCGAGATCGGCAGATTGGGCGGGCTGAAGAGCTCGTGGTAGCCGCCCGGGTCGTCCACGATGAAATCGAAGGCGGACTGCGCCACGACGGCATCGCCGAACATGAATGGCATCCGGTCATTCACCTGCCCCACGACCGCGACGGCTTCGCCCGCGCGGCGGCGCGCTTCGAGCAGCGGCAGCAGGTCCACGGTGACGTCCGGGTTCGATCCGAGGCTGATGCTGGCGCCTTGGGGCGTCACGCGGCGGGTTATCTGCTGCACCAGCACATTTGCACCGGCGGCGGAAACGGCGGGCGCGACATGCGTGTAGTTGATGCTGGCGTAGGATTGCTGGGCCAGCGGCGACGACAGGTAAGCGCCCGGCTCCATGAAGAATTCCTGGATCCTGATGTTCGCTGGCAGGCTGCCCTCCATCAGCGGCCGGACCCAGGCGGGCTCCGGCATGTCGCCGAAAATGCGTGCAGCCATCGGTTCGACCAGCCGCCGCTCCAGTTCGCCGCGCGCACTCGGCCTGCGCAATGTCAGGCCCGTGAGGATGGAAAGACTGATCGAGGGATCGGCGGCGGCGCGGCGGTAGAATTCGTTGACGAGCGCGACCGGCTTGCCGAGGCCGATCGGCGCACACAGCACGATTCGCCTGCCGACGCGCTTCAGCGTGTGCTCGACGCAGTTCTGAAGGTCGGAGAAAATCTGCGGCGCGCCGGAGTCCATCGACCGGACTCTAGCGCAATTTTCCGCTTGCGCGATGGCGCGGGTTCAGGGACCGGTTGCGCTGTCCTGCTGTTGCAGCCTGAGGTCGAAGGCTACATCCACCGGATCGCCGAGCCAGGTGGTATCGGCCCACTCGCCCTGGCCGACGCCGAATTCAAGCCGGCGCAGCGTGACGCCGCCCTTCATGCCGAGCTGAAGGAGTTCCGGCCTGATCTCGAAGCGCACGGTGACAGGCTGTGTGACGCCGCGGAGCGTCAATTCACCTGCCGCTGTCCAGGCTCCGTTCTCGCGCCTGAAACCCTGCGCCTGGTATTTCGCCTCCGGGAAGCGCTCGACCCAGAAAAAATCCTTTCCGTGCAGCACGCCGTCGCGCTCCGCGTCAGCGGTGTCGGCGGACTTCGTCACGATCGTGACATCGAGCCGGCCATTCGCTGGCATGGCCGGGTCGAAATCCAGGCGCACCCTGAACTCGCCGAAATGCCCGGGAAATTTCGCGCCGGCCTGGGTCGCGACGAATCGCAATGCGCCGGAATGCTGATCGCCATGCCAGATCGCCGCCACCGCCGCACAGGGTTGCAATGCCACGAGGATGGCGAGTAACTGCCGCATCAGCGCGGGCGCCAAGGCAGCATCCGGAACAGCAGGCTGTCACGATCGATGAACTGGTGCTTGAGCGCGGCCAGCAGGTGCAGACCCGCGAGGGCGATGAGGACCTTTGAAATCGTCTCGTGAACTTCGTGCATGAGCTCCTTGAGCCCGGGGTCCGGGGCAACCAGGTCCGGCAGCTGCACGAGGCCCCACCAGCTCACCGGGTAGTTGGCCGCCGAGGACATCATCCAGCCGGTCAATGGCATCGCGAACAGGATCGCATAGAAGGCTGCGTGCGAAATCCGGGCAGCCCGCGCCTGCCAGAGCGGCATCCGCGGCAGCGGGGGGGGCGGATCGAAGCAGCGCCAGGCCAGGCGCAGTGCCGCCAGCGTGAGGATCGTGATGCCGACCGACTTGTGCCGTGCCAGAGTACCGAGCTTGTCGGGGCCGAGCGGCAGCTGCTCGGCGATCCTGGCCAGCGTGAACTGGACGACCAGCAGCGCGGCGACCAGCCAGTGCAGGGTCTGCGCGACGGATCCGTAGCGGGCGGGGGTGTTTCGCAGCGGCATCAGGTCTTGGAGAATACGGCAATGCGCAGGTTCCTGATCGTGCTCCTTGCACTGCCCTGCGGTTGCGCCCTGCCGCCGAAAGCGCCGCCGCCGGCGGCACCGGCGCCGCCGGCGGCCGTTCCCTCGGGTCCGTACCAACGCTACGAGATCGTGGCTTCCAGCGTCGAGGTCCGGGTCTACCGGGACGGCCCGATGGCGCAGCTCGGGCACAATCACCTGATCACTGCCGGCGGGCTCACCGGCACCATCGACTTGCGCAACCCGCCGGGCGAATCCCGCTTCAGTTTCGAACTGCCGCTGGCTTCCCTGGTGGTCGACGACCCGGTGGCGCGGGAGGCGGCCGGCCCCGATTTCGCGAAGGAAGTGCCACAGGCGGATCGCGAAGCGACACGGCACAACATGCTGGGATCCTCGGTGCTCGATGCGCTGCGCCAGCCGGTGCTGCGACTGACCGCGGAGGGCATCGAAGGCGGACCCGCGGAATTCCTGGCGCGGGTACGCGTCGGGATACGCGGCGAGGAGCGCATCCTCAGCGTGCCGCTGAGCCTGCGGATTCTTGACGGGCTGATCAGCGTCCACGCACGCTTCAGCCTGCATCATGCGGACCTGGGGCTCACGCCATACGCGGCGGCGCTCGGCATGCTGCGCGTCAGGGACGAAATCGACGTCGAATGCCGGCTCGAGGCGCGCCGCGCCGCGCCGGCCTGGGGGCGTGCGCCCGGGCTCAGCGGCTAGAGTCGATTTCCGCCAGCAGCGCTTTCGCGCCGTACACCTGTTCCAGCGCCACCCGAATGTACGCGGGATGCACACCGATCGCGCGGTTCAGCCGATCGTCGAACCAGTAGCTTCCGGAGATCGAGTGGATGTTGCCGTCGAAAGCGAGACCCACGATCTCCCCGGTCGCATTCAGCATCGGGCTGCCGGAATTGCCGCCGAGAATGTCATTGTTGGTCGTGAAATTGGCGGGTGTCGTCGGATCGAGGCGATCCCTGGCAGCCAGCCAGCGGGCGGGGATCCGGAATGGAGGCTCTCCGGTCGCGCGCTCGAAGGCGCGGCTGAGCTCGGTCCAGGGCCGCAGCTCCTCCCCTTTTTCGCTCCAGCCCATCATCGCGCCGTAGGACAGCCGCAATGTAAAGGTAGCGTCCGGATAGATGCTCGTGCCGTGGATGGCGAAGCGCGCCTGGGCGATTTCCTCCTGGCCACGCTGCACCGGCCCCTCGACCTGTTCCTCGAAGCGCTTGCGCAACGCGCGCGCGGTCGGATCCACGATCGCGGCGAGGCGGATCATCGGGTCCTGGCTCGCATCGACCGCGGCCTGTCCGCCCTCATAGAGGGCCATGCGCGCGGCGGGGTCCGCGAGTGAGCTGTCGCGGATCAGTCTCGATGCCAGCGCATCCGGCGATTCATGTCCGAATATCCTGCGCACCAGCGGATCGTCCGGGCCCAGCCATTCGCGCATGCGCTCGAGCCCGAAGGACAGGCGCACGATCTCGAACTCGGGGTAGACGGGTGCCGCGGCCTTCAGGTTCTGCACCAGCGCCGGCAGGCGCGCCTCGGTGTATTCGGCGAGCCGTGATTCATTTGGCTTCGCGCGTTCGCCGGCAGCCCGCACGATCGCGCGTGCGTGGCCGAACAGCGTGCTGTTGAAGGCGGCGGCGCCCTCGATGAATGTGTAGGGCACCAGCATGTCGCGCCAGATGCGCTGGGCAGCCTCGATGTCCTGCCAGGCGCCGGCCGAGGCGGCGATCGCCGGATTCGCCGCGACCGCATCGCGCAGCGCCTGCTCGCGCATCCCTGCCGACTCCAGCAGCGCGGGGTCGAGCAGCGCATCGAACTGCTTGCGGCGCACCTTGATGGAATTCTCGAGACGTTGCACGTATTCCTCGGCGGTACGCCGCGGCTCGTCGCCTGTCTTCGAATACTGCAGCAAGCGACCGCGCAGCTCCGAGTTACGCAGCAGCCAGAACGGCATGAAGGTACTGCGCTGCGTCTCCAGTTGCGCAAGCGTCAGCAGGCGATCCGAATTGCCGGGATGACCCGAAACGAACACCGGATCGCCAGGATCCGCCCCGTCCCAGTCGAAGCGCAGATGATCCGGCGTCTTCGCTGGCTTGCCGTTTTCGTACACGCGCAGGATCGACATGTCCAAACACCAGCGCGGGAACTGGAAATTGTCCGGGTCGCCGCCGAACTGCGCGATGTCATACTCCGGCGCGAACACCAGGCGCACCTCTTCATAGCGCTTGTACTTGTAAAGCCAGTATTGGCCGCCCTGGTAGAGCGTCACGCGCTCGCACTTCAGCGCGCCGCCTGTGGATCCGGCCGCGGCCTCCTCGCAGGCCTGCTCGAGCTTTGTCAATTCGCGCCGCCGTGCCTCGACCAGGGCATCGGCGGCGAGCCCGGCCGTTGCCGCGGCGACTTTTGCCGTGACGTCCTCGGTGCCGACCAGCACGGAGATGGCCTCCTCCTGGCAGCGCAGTTCTTTTTCGCGCGTGCCGGCGAGGTATCCGTTGCTCACGAGATCGCTCTCGGACGAGGAATTCTGCGCGATACATTCCAATCCGCAGTGGTGATTGGTCAGGACGAGGCCGTCGGTGGAGATGAAGGAACCGGTGCAGCCGCCCTCGAGCCGCACGGTGGCGAGGCGCACCCGGTCGAGCCACGCAGCGTCCAGCGTGACGCCGTATTTGTCGGCAATCGCCACCCGCGGCGGATTGTCGAAGGTCCACATGCCCTCGTCAGCCGAGGCAGATAAGGACATCATTGCGGCCATCGCCGCAATCAGCTTGCGCATCATTGCGAACCCCCGTGCTGGTCAGTGGCCGCGGACTCGCGGCGTTTGGTCAATGGTACCTGCTGACCGCTTGCGCTGGACAGGTCCGCCCACCGATCGGCGCGGCCCGCAGGGTGTCTGTCGATTCCGGATACCGCTGGGGCCGGGCTGCTCTCCGGAGGCCGCTGGGGATCCGGCATCTGGGATCCCGGGCAAGTCGCCTGGTTGGGGTCGAAGAAAAGGGTCAGCAGGGCGATCGAGGCGATCGGCTCGCCGTTCCGGTAGGCAGGCGTCATGAGCGAGGCCCTGGCGATCGTGAGGGCCGATCTGTCGAACAGGCCCCTGGGTTCGGAGGAAAGAATGCGCGCCTTGCGGATCCTGCCGCTCGCATCGGTTTCGACCTCGAGGGCGACCTGGCCGGTCTGGCGCCGCTCGCAGGCCTCCATCGGGAATGGTGCGCTCGCAAGCATGGTCGCGGGCACCTCGCCGAGCGAGGAATCCGGCAGCCGGAACTCGAATCGCCGCCTCGTCCGGCGCTCGGCCAATCCGGGCGGATAACGCCAGCCGCGAATCGCGGCAAGCGCCGCCACCTCGAATTCGCCGCGCGGCATCGCGGTGATCACACGCGGATGCAGCACGTTTCCGTCCTGCGTAATATCGAACAGTACTTCGGCATAGCCCTCGACACGATCGACGAACAGCCGCGCCGGATAGACGGGATCGGGCCTGTCACCGGCCTGCGGCAGGCCGGCTGCGTCGACCGTATCCACCAGCGTGAATCGCACTCGCGTCAGCATGCGGCATTCGACCGCGATGTCGTCCAGGCGCGCCGGCTCGAAGCGCCAGCTCTGCACGCCGGCCACGGCGGCCTGTTCGAAGTAGCCCGGCGGCTCCGCATGCACCACCTTGACCCAGCCCACCCTGCCATTGCGCAGGATGGTCAGCGCGACGTCGACCGAGCCCTCGACCCCGATGGCGCGCACCGCCGCCGGATAAGCCGGAGCCTCGCGTTCGAGCGCGACCGGCGGCTTGAGACCGGCCTGGTCGCAGGACGGCCAGGCGAGCGCGGCGGGCGGCGCGGTTGCAAGCAGCGCGAGCAGCAGGCGCCTCATTCCGCAGTCGAGAGCAGGAGTTGTGTGCCTTCCGGCGCGACCAGCAGCGCGTACCGCGATGGATCGAGTCCACCGGGCAGGCGCGCGAATACCGTGCCCTGGTCGGCCAGCATCCGGATGCGCGTCGGCATCGCGGCATCCGTGAACATCAGCGCCGGGCGGGTGAGCGCGCCACTGGCGACCAGTGCGACGTCAAAGGAATCGCTGGTCATTCCGATGTGGGGAAACGGCTCTTCGCTTTCCTCGGCCGGCACGAAGCCGAGCCGTTCCCAGAATCGCCCGGCTTCTCTGATGTCCGCAACCGGCAGCATGATTTCCTCGAACCAGCCGAGACTCGAATTTTCGCCGGGCGCGCGTTGCGACGGAGAATAGGTGCGGGCCTCCAGCAACCGCAGCAACTGGCCGCCTGGGATCGCAATCGTTGCTTCATTGAATACGTCGCCGCCCAGCCTGCGGCTCACGATCCTGAGCCCGCGGTCCTCGAGCGCCTCGAGGTGCCCATAGAGATCCGGCAATACGAATGCCAGTAGCGGTGACTGGGCGAGTTCGCGTTCGTGCAGGCCGATGCCGAGGCGCCCGTCGGTGACAACTGCATAGGGATACGGCCAGGCTTCGCCAGTCGTCGTCTGTGAGAAACCGAGCCGCTCGTAGAATTCAAGAGATGCCAGTACGTCGGGTGCATGTACGCTTACTTCGAGGAAACGCCCGATCATGATGCCGCTTTGAAGTCCCCGCGCGAGAAAGCGGCGGTGGCGATCTGCGCCATGAATTCGACCTGGGCCGGGCTGTCGTTGAGCGCAGCCACGTAATCAAAGGAGGCCCCGCCCGCCTCGAGAAAGCTTTCGCGTCCGCGCATCGCGATTTCCTCGAGCGTCTCCAGGCAATCCACCGCAAATCCCGGGCAGCAGACGACGATGCGCCGCGTCCCCTGCGTCGCGAGCTCGCGCAGGTGGTCCTCGGTGTAGGGTTTCAGCCAGGCGGCGGCACCGACGCGCGACTGGTACGCGAGCGACCAGGAATCCGCCGCCAATGCAAGCCGCGTCGCGACGAGTTGCGCAGTGGTCCGGCACTGCTCCTGGTAAGGGTCCCCCGCATCGACGTAGCGTTGCGGCAGGCCGTGAAACGAAAACAAGAGGTGGGCCCCGGCCCCGAAATCGGCTATGCGACCGGCGAGGGATTCCGCGAGCGCCGCGATGTAGCCTGCATCTGCGTGGTAGTCGTCGATTCGCAACAGCTCGGGTCGCCACTGCAGATCGCTGAGGGCGGCCTCGACCCGATCGAATGCCGATGCGGTCGTCGTGGCCGAATACTGCGGATAGAGCGGCAGCACGAGGAGCCGCTTGACGGCGCGTGCGCGCAGCGCAACCAGCGCCGCGTCAATCGACGGATTTCCGTAGGTCATCCCGATCTCGACTGGCACCGGCCCGGGAAGGCCTGAGGCAAGTTGCGTCCTGAGTGCGTCCGCCAGTTCCTGCGTGTTGACGAGCAGGGGTGAGCCCGCGTCGGTCCAGACTTCACGATAAGCGCGGGCACTGCGCTCAGGGCGGATGCGCAGAATCACGCCATGAAGAATCGGCAGCCACAGCAGGCGTGGCAGGTCGACGACACGTCGATCCGACAGGAATGCGGCAAGGAAGCGCCGCACCGCTTCAGTCGTCGGGGCATCCGGCGTGCCGAGATTGGCTACCAGCACGCCCATATTGGTAGTCATGACCGGACAATAGCGCATGGCCGGCCGGGCCGACCAGATCGAGGTTTTCCGACAGGCCGTAATGCCCGCCGGGACCGACCGTGGTCAGGTCGATATCGAAAAACGCCCTCGGCCGAATCGTCAGACACCGCCGACGCAGACGTATTTGATCTCGGTGTAGTCGAGGATTCCGTATTTCGAGCCCTCGCGGCCGGTACCGGATTCCTTGACGCCGCCAAAGGGCGCCACTTCGGTCGAGATGAGCCCGGTGTTGAGGCCGACGATGCCGTACTCGAGCGCTTCCGATACGCGCCAGGAACGCGCGAGATCCTTCGTATACATGTAGGCGGCGAGCCCGAACTCCGTGTCATTCGCCATCGCGATCGCTTCGGCCTCGCTCCTGAAGCGGAACAGGGGCGCCACCGGCCCGAAGGTTTCCTCGCGTGCGACCATCATCGCGCTCGTGACGCCGGTGAGGACCGTCGGTTCGTAGAAGGTCCCGCCGAGCGCGTGGGCATGGCCGCCGGTCGCGACCTTTGCGCCCTTGGCCGTTGCATCCGCGACATGCTCCTCGACTTTTTTCAGCGCGGCTGCATCGATCAGCGGACCCTGGTCGGTCTCGCCGGCGAGGCCGTCGCCGACGCGCAGCTTTTTCACGGCCGCGACCAGCTTTTCGCTGAACGATTTGTACACGCCATCCTGGACCAGCAGCCGGTTGGCGCAGACGCAGGTCTGACCGGTATTGCGGAATTTGCTGGCGATCGCGCCGGCGACCGCCGCATCGAGGTCGGCGTCATCGAACACGATAAAGGGCGCATTCCCGCCGAGTTCCAGCGATACCTTCTTCATGGTCTTCGCGCACTGCGCCATCAGGAGCTTGCCGATCTCGGTCGAGCCGGTGAACGAGAGCTTGCGCACCCGCGCATCGCCGGTCAGCACGCCGCCGATCTCGCGTGCCGGGCCCGTGATCACGTTCAGGACGCCCGGCGGCATGCCGGCGCGGTGAGAGAGTTCGGCGAGCGCGAGCGCGGAGTAGGGAGTCTGTGTCGCAGGCTTGCAGACTACCGTGCAGCCCGCCGCGATCGCGGGCGCCACCTTTCTCGTGATCATCGCCGCCGGGAAATTCCAGGGCGTGATCGCGGCGACCACGCCGACCGGCTGGCGCAGGACCAGGATCCGCTTGTCGGCCTGGTGGCCGGGGATGACGTCGCCGTACACGCGCTTCGCTTCCTCGCCGAACCATTCGACGAATGCGGCGGCATAGCCGATCTCGCCGCGCGATTCCGCGAGCGGCTTGCCCTGTTCCGCAGTCATCAAGAGCGCAAGATCGTCGGTATTCGCCACGATCAGCTCGAACCAGCGCCGCAGGACGAGCGCGCGCTCCTTTGCCGTCTTGGCAGCCCACGCCGGGAATGCGGCATGCGCGGCGGCAACTGCGGATTCGGCGCCGGCGGCATTGATGGCGGGTACCGTGCCGAGTTTTTCGCCGGTCGCGGGGTTCGTGACCGGCAAGGTCGCACCGCCGGCGGCGTTGACCCAGGCGCCGTTGACGTGGCACTGCTGGCGGAGCAGCGAGGCATCTTTCAGTTTCATCATGCTGCCTTCACGACGCGCTGGTCGATCGCGCCAAATATGGAATGGCCGCCGGCGTCGAACATCTCGATGCGTACCCGGTCGCCGAATGAGAGAAATGGCGTCACCGGCCGCCCCTGTTCGAGGGTTTCGAGCATGCGCCGCTCGGCAAGGCAGGTCGAGCCCTGCGCCCGGTCGCGATTGGACACGGTTCCGGAACCGACGATGCAGCCGGCGCCGAGCCTGCGGGTCATCGCGACATGCGCGATCAGCTGCCCGAAATCGAAGGTCATGTCCACTCCCGCATTCGGCTGGCCGAGCAGGCCATCGTTGAGGTGCACCACCAGCGGCAGCCGCACCCTGGCATCCTGCCAGGCCAGGCCCAGTTCATCGGGCGTGACTGCGACCGGCGAAAAGGCGGTGGCTGGCTTCGACTGGTAGAAGCCGAAGCCCTTGGCGAGCTCCGCCGGGACCAGGTTCCTGAGCGACCAGTCGTTGACCAGCATCAGGAGCTTGATATGGCGGCGCGCGGCCTCTGCATCGGTGCCCATCGGCACGTCGTCGGTAATGACGGCGACTTCGCCCTCCATGTCGATGCCCCAGTCCTCGCTGCCGAACGCGGCATCGCCGGCCGGCGGCAGCAGGTCGTCCGAACCGCCCTGGTAGACCAGGGGATCGGTCCAGAAGGATTCGGGCATCGTCGCGCCACGAGCCTTGCGCACGAGCTCCACGTGATTGACATAGGCGCTGCCGTCGACCCAGTGATACGCGCGCGGCAGCGGCGAAAGGGCACGCGCCGGATCGAATGCGAAAGCCTCCGCGCCGCCCGATTCCAGGGAGCGCGCGAGTTTTTCAAGCGCCGGCGAGCTTTGCTTCCAGTCGTCGAGCGCGGCCTGCAGGGTTGCCGCGATACCGGTGGCGAATGTGGCGCGCGACAGGTCCCGGCTCACGACCGCCAGCCGGCCATCGCGGCTGCCATCGGCGAACGTCGCAAGCTTCATCTGGCCGCGCCCTTCCAGCTGTCCACATAGCCCTGCCACTCGACCGCCGCCGCGGCCGCGCCGATTTCGAGCGCGTCGCGCGTATCCACCATGACGGCGTATTCGTCGGTTGCCGGCTTCGGCTGCACCAGCATGCGCTCGAGGGCCTTGGGATGCGGGCCATGCGTGAAGCCGCCCGGGTGCAGCGTCATCATGCCCGGATGGATGTTGTCGCGGCTGAAGAAATCCCCCGCGTGATAGAAGATGACCTCGTCGTAATCGTCGTTGCTGTGGAAGAACGGGATCTTCAGGGAGCCCGGGTCGGTCTCGAAGGGTCGCGGCGCGAAGGTGCAGACCACGAAGCGGTTGCCGAGGAATGTCGTGTGCGCGGACGGCGGCAGGTGGTAGCGGTGGCTCATCAGCGGGCGGATGTCCCGCACATTGATGCGGCAGACGGACAGGTCGCCGTGCCAGCCGACGGCATCCAGCGGGTTGTAGGGGTATATGACGGTCGACACGCGGCCATGCCGCTTGATCGCGACGCGCCAGGGCTTTTCCTCCTGCTGGGCGCGGAAGACGTCGTCGATCCGCGGCGTGTCGAGCATGGCCGGGTCGAAGATCGCATGCGGGCCGACCAGGCCCCGGTCAGGCAGCATGTATGACGCGTTGGTCGCCTCGATCAGGAGCGCCGCAACCGGTTCGGCGCAGGCCACACGCCACATCGTGCCGCGCGGCAGCACGATGTAATCGCCCGCCGCGAACTCCAGCCGCCCGAAATCGCAGTACAACTCCCCGCGGCCGCGATGCAGGAACAGCAGTTCGTCACCATCGCCATTGCGGGCCAGGTGGTCCATGGCCCCCTCGAACCGCCAGCTGCGGATGCGGCAGTGCGCGTTGTGCAGCAGTTCGGCCGCGGACCATGGGCTTGCCGCGACCGCATCGAGCCTGGTGAGGTCGAATGCATGCGGTCGCAATGGTCCCTCGAAGGACGACCATCCCGTCGGCGGATGGCGGTGGTGGAAGAATGCGGCCGGCCCGAAGAATCCCTCCTTGCTCATCTCGCGCTCATAGGTTCCCGGCGGCAGGTCGCAATGCGCCTGCCGCGAGGCCTTGCCCTCGACTCGCGGGAAACCGATATAGCGCTTCATTCCGTCAATTTAGTTTCAAATGCAACTAATGGCAAGCCGGCGTCTCAGCGTTCCATGATGGCGGTCACCCCCATGCCGCCGGCGGTGCAGACCGAGATCAGACCGCGCCCCGAGCCGCGCTGGGACAGGAGTTTGGCGAGCGTCGCGACGATGCGCGCGCCGGTCGCCGCGAATGGATGACCGACGGCAACCGAGCTGCCCTTCACATTCAGCTTGTTGCGGTCGATCGGGCCGAGTGGCGCGGCGAGACCGAGGCGATCGCGGCAGAACTCCGGCGACTCCCAGGCCTTCAGCGTGCAGAGCACCTGCGCGGCAAATGCCTCGTGGATCTCGTAGAAGTCGAAGTCCTGCAGGCGCAGGCCGGCGTCGGCGAGCATCCGCGGCACCGCGTAGGCTGGCGCCATCAAGAGACCCTCGCCGGCGACGAAATCGACCGCCGCGGCCTTCCCGTAGCTCAGCCAGGCCTGCACCTGCAGGTCGTGCGCGCGCGCCCATTCTTCGCTCGCAAGCAGCACCGCGGCCGAGCCGTCGGTCATCGGCGTGCTGTTGCCTGCCGTCAGCGTGCCATCGGCGGCGAATGACGGCTTGAGTTTCGCGAGCTTGTCGAGACTGGTGTCGGCCCGCACATTGTTGTCGCTGGCAAGGCCGAGATAAGGCACGACCAGGTCCGACATGAATCCTTCGGCCCAGGCCTTGCTGGCGTTGCGGTGACTGGCGAGCGCGAGCTCATCCTGCTCGGCGCGACCGATCTTCCAGGCGCGCGCCATCTGCTCGGTGTGCTGGCCCATGGACATGCCGGTACGCGGCTCACCGACACCCGGGAACGACGGCTTGAAGTGCCGCGGCCGCAGTCCCAGCCAGGGCTTGATGCGCTCCCAGGAGCTGCGGCCGCGGTGGCTGCGCAGCAGCAGCTGCTGGAATGCGCGGCCGAACACGATCGGAGGGTCGCTGACGGTGTCGACACCGGCGGCCAGCCCCGCATCGATCTGGCCGAGCGCGATCTTGTTGCCGACCAGAATCGCGGCTTCGATGCTGGTCCCGCAGGCGCGCTGCAGGTCGAGACCGGGCGTTTCCGGCGACAGTCCGGAATCCAGCAGCGCTTCGCGCGCCAGATTCCACTGGCGCGAGTGCTTCATGACTGCACCGGCGGTGACGTCGCCCAGGCGCTCGCCGCGCAGGCCGAAGCGCTCGACCACCGCCTTGAGCGATGCCGTCAGCATCTCCTGGTTGCCGACCGCGGCGTAGGCGCCATTGGCGCGTGCGAATGGAATCCGGGCGCCGCCGATGACGGCGACCCGCCGGGGTTGCGATCCGACCAGCATGTTGGCTCTCCGCTTGACGTTGGGCAGCAGTGTGATCCGCTAGAATGCCAGTATCCACAGCAGCCCGCCACGGCGCGGCTCCTTTCGCGCCATGTCCGACACCGCCAGATTCAGCAGCACATTCCGCCACGACGCGCGCGCCATCCTGCGCTTCGCCGGGCCGCTTGCGATCAACAACATCGTGCTGGCGGGCATGATGCTGACCAATACGGTCATGGCGGGCAGACTCGGCCCCGAACCGCTGGCAGGGGTGGCGGTCGGCGGCAGCTACTACCAGATCTTCTGGCTGTTCGGTCTTGGCGTCCTGATGTCGATCTCGCCGATCGTGGCGCACGGCTACGGAGCCGGGCGCGACCGCGAGGTCGGCCGCTATTTCCGCCAGGGGCTGTGGCTGTCGCAGATGCTGGCCCTGCCGCTCATCGGCGGGCTCCTGTGCGTCGTGCCGCTGCTCGGCTGGTTCGGCACCGATCCGCGCGCGATCCCGCATGCGGCCGGCTATGTCTATGCCATGTGCTTCGGCATGCCGGCGATGCTCGCTTTCCTCGCGCATCGCTACACCAGCGAAGGCATCGGCTGGACCAGGCCGGTGATGTATACGGCGCTGATCGGACTCGCGGTCAATATCGCGGGCAACCTGCTGTTCACGCGCGGCAGTCTCGGCCTGCCGTCATTCGGCGCTACCGGCTGTGGCATCGCGACCGCGCTTGCCTACTGGTCGATGCTCGCGACCATGCATCTCTACCAGCGCCGGCACGCGATCTACGCGCGCTTCGCGCTGTTCGAGCGCATCGAACGCCCCGATCCGGCTGCGCTGCGCGAAATCCTCGGGCTCGGACTGCCGATCGCTGGCTCGGTGGTGTCCGAAGGCGGCCTGTTCGCGGTCGCGGCGCTGCTGATGAGCACGCTCGGCACGGAAATCGTCGCGGCGCACCAGATCGCGATCAATTACGGCGCGCTGATGTTCATGATTCCGCTCTCGCTGCATTCGGCGACGACGATCCATGTCGGGCACCAGGCTGGGCGCCGTGACGCGGTGGCGGCGCGCCTGGCCGGCTGGGCCGGCATCGCGATGTGCGGAATGATCATGACGCTGTCTTCGCTCGTGATCCTGGCGGGGCGGCACGGCATCGCAGCGGCCTACACCTCGGACCCGGGAGTCCGCGCGCTGGCGGCGGGTCTCCTGCTGTTCGTCGCGATATTCCAGATCCCGGACGGCTTGCAGGTCGGATCGGCAGGAGCCCTGCGTGGTTTCAGGGACGCGAAAGTGCCGATGGCGCTGAATTTCGCGGCCTACTGGCTGATCGGCTTCCCGGCCGCCTGGTGGTTCGGCATCCATCTGCAGGAGGGTCCGGCGGGCATCTGGGCGGGCCTGATCGCGGGGCTCTTCAGCTGCGCCGTATTCCTGATCTGGCGCTACCAGCGCATTTCGCGCAGCGCACTGCCGCTGCCGCCCTGATACGCGGCCGTGGCCGCTCAGAGTTCCAGCAGGTAATGCCGGTCGCAGCCGCTGTGACCCGCGCTGCCGAGCGGACCGCGCAACGGCTTGAACCCGGCACTCGTGTAAAGCCGCTGTGCGGCGTCCATGCCGGTCAGCGTCTCGAGATAGCAGCGCCGATAGCCGCGCGCACGCGCGCTGTCCAGACAGTGATGCAGCAGGCGTGCTCCCAGGCCGCGCCCGCGCAGCACCGGCAGGAAATACATCTTGCGCAGCTCGCAGATGTCCTCGTCGGCGCCAGTGAGCGGTGCGATGCCGCCGCCGCCCAGCACGCGGCCTTCCGACTCGACGACGAAGAACGCGGCGCGCGGCCCGGGATAGTACGCGCTCATCGCAGCAACTTCGGGGTCGTTGATGGAAAAACCGGGCCCGCAGGCGCCGCAGCTCGTCATGACCTCGCGGATGATCGCGGCCATGGCTTCGTCGTCGGCCGGCCGGATCGGACGGATCGACGGCTCAGCCATCGCCCGGGGGATCGTAGCCATGGCTGAGTGTTTCGATATTGACCAGCAGGCCGTCCTCGAATGTGAGCCTTCGCATCAGCTTGTTGGGCCCCAGATTGTAGATCCAGTGCTCGATCGGGACCGGTTCCGGCCACAGGGAGCTGTAAAAAGGCCTGCCCCGGTACCAGTGGATCCGCCTCTGCAGCACTTCCCTGCGCCGGATGTCGGTGGGTGGCCCGCAGAGCGCAGCCACCTTGTCGAGGCTGTCGCCATCGGTGACGAGTCGCGTGCCGCAACGGAAGGAATCCGCAACCGCGCCCTGGGCCCAGAGCGCGGCAATCGCCATCGTCAGGATTGCAGGCAGTTTCTTCATGGCCCCAAAGATGCTCCCGGGCGGGTGAACGCCGACTGAAGGCCTTCCCCTGCCCAATGTAGCGCCGGTACGCCATTGGACCAAGCCAGGCCGACTTGCGTTCGCCACGGCGAGCCGCAGAATGGCGCGACCGATGCCCGCCAGACGCACTGATGCCCAATTCGAACGCCGGCTCGCGGGACTCGTCAATGCCCGCGAGCGGGGTGTCCTGAGGGGCGGTCTGAAAGGCATCGAACGCGAGGCGCTCCGGGTGACGCCGGAGGGGCGAATTTCGCAGTCGCCGCACCCGCGGGCACTGGGCTCGGCGCTCACGAATCCGCACATCACGACCGATTATTCCGAAGCGCTGCTCGAACTCGTCACGCCGCCATTCGCGGAGACCTGGGAGTTGCAGCAGTACCTCTGCGACATCCACCAGTTCGTTTATCAGCAGGTCGGCGAGGAATTGCTATGGGTGACCAGCATGCCGTGCGTGCTGGGCGGCGACACCGAGATTCCAATCGCGCGATACGGCAGTTCGAATATCGGGCGCATGAAGCACGTGTACAGGGTCGGCCTGGGACTGCGCTACGGGCGCGTGATGCAGGCGATCTCCGGGGTGCACTTCAATTATTCGTTCCCGGAACGGCTCTGGCCGGTGCTGCACGAGGTGCGCGAATCAAGACTGGGCGGCCAGCAATTCATCGACGAGTGTTACTTTGCGCTGCTGCGCAATTACCGGCGCTTCGGCTGGCTGGTCCTGTACCTGTTCGGCGTTTCGCCGGCCGTGTGCCGTTCTTTCTTCGCCGGGCGTGAACCGCCGGCAAATCTGGAGCCGCGCGGCAGCGCCACGCTGGTTGCACCGCACGCGACCTCGCTCAGGATGAGCGATCTCGGTTACCGCAACAAGAGCCAGGCCGGTGTGCACGTGTCGGTCAACTCGCTGCAGGAATACGTCCGTGATCTGTCGAGGCTGATCTCGACGCCACACGCCGAATACAAGGCTTTCGGGGTCGAGGTCGATGGCGAATGGCGCCAGCTCAATGCGAATCTGCTGCAGATCGAGAACGAGTACTACAGCTACATCCGCCCCAAGCGCGTGGCGCGCTCGGGCGAGCGGCCGACCAGAGCATTGCTGCGCGCCGGCGTCCAGTACGTCGAGATGCGTTCGCTCGATGTCGGCGCCTTCGATCCGGTCGGCGTCAATCAGCGCAAGCTGTATTTTCTCGAGGCCTTTGCGGCGCTCTGCCTGCTGCGCGAAAGCGCCCCGCTGTCGGAACAGGAGTCTGCGGGTTACGAGAACAACCACGTACTGGTCGCCAATCGCGGTCGTGAACCCGGCATCAGGCTGTGGTCCGGCGCGCGTACGCTGCCGCTCGCGGACTGGGCCGCGGAGATGCTGGACCAGATGCAGGGAATCTGCGAGCTGCTGGACGCCGGCGACGATGCCCGACCGTTTGCGAGCGCGCTTGCGGTTCAGCAGGCGAAACTGGCTGATCCCTCGCAGTTGCCGTCGGCGCGCCTGCTCGAGGAGCTGGCCCGCCAGGGCGTGTCATTCTTCGAGCTGGCGCTTGGCATGTCGCGGATGCAGCGCGACTATTTCCGCGACCTGCACCTTCCCAACGAAAGGCGACTGGCGGAATTGCGCACCGAGGCGAGCGACTCGCTCGAGGAGCAGCGGGCCGTCGAGGCCGCCGACCGGCTGCCATTCGGGCAGTTCATCGATCGCTACACGGCCGGCACCCTGGTTTGACATGTTCCGGGCAAGCCCGGCGCCGGTGCGCAAATCCGGCAGAATCTGCTGACTCGGCACTGGCTCTATCCGTATACTCTGCCGGCCACGCGCACGGCTGCCGGCGGCACAAGCGAAACATGCTCCACGAATGCCCCCACTGCCACGAGTTGAGAGGCTAGCGCATGTCGCTGGAGGCGCGAGCGGCATCACCGGCGGCAGAGCAGTTGCGAAGTCGCTTTCCCTGGCTGCGCTTCGCGCCCGAGCTCGAATCCGCCTACCGGGCCGAGCAATTTCGGGGCGGCCTTATGTTCCTGCGGATCAGCCTCGGGATCGTGGCCCTGAGCCTCGCAGTCATATTCCAGATCGAGCATGTGGCGATGCCGGCGCTCGCCGCTGCGCTGCCCGAACTGCTGCGCTATGGCGTCCTGCCGCTGGTGCTGGTCGCGGCGATCGCCCTGACATTCATGCCCAAGGCGGAGATCTGGTATCCGCGCGTGATGGCGGCGCTCCTGCCGGTCGCCCTGATGGTGGTCGCATGGATCGGCCTTCAGGCCTGGGGCCAGGGCGAGAACCGCCTGTTCGTGCGGCTGATCATCGCGACCATCGCGGCCTACTTCCTGTTCGGGCTGCCATTTCGCTCGGCGCTTTCGACTGGCCTGATCGCGGGCGCATTCTACGCAGGGGCGGCAATCGCCGCGGCAATGCCGGCCCTGGAACTGTCGAACTATCTCTGCATGCTGTTGGTCGCGAACCTGATGTGCGCTGCCGGCGCCTACAACATGGAGCACACGCGGCGCACCGCCTGGCTGGAAGCAAGACTGCTGGAGGGGGTCGCTGACCGCGACGGGCTGACCGGAATCTACAATCGGCGTCGATTCGACCAGCATCTCGCCCAGATCTGGGCGCAGGGCATGCGTGACCGGCGGCCCGTCGCGCTCCTGTTCGCCGACATCGATCACTTCAAGGCCTTCAACGATCGTTATGGCCACCAGGCCGGTGACGAGGCGCTGAAGGCGATTGCCGCCGTCCTGGCCCGGTTCGGCTCGAGGCCGCTCGATCTCGTCGCGCGTTATGGCGGCGAGGAATTCGCAATCCTGCTTTATGACGTGGTGTCGGCCCAGGCGGTGAGGATCGCCGAGGAACTGCTGGCGGAGATCCGAGCGCTCGGCATCCCGCACCGGGATTCCGACGCCGCGGCGGTGCTGACCATCAGCGTGGGCATTGCCAGTGTCAAGCCGGATGCCAGGCGCAGCAGCGCCGGACTGCTGCAAGCGGCCGATGAGGCGCTGTATGCCGCCAAGGACGCCGGGCGCAACCGGGCACAGCTCGTGCAGGAAGAGTACGAACACATGAAGACCGGCTATTTCAGGCGCCACACGCCGGGCGGCGGGACGGCCTAGTAGATTGCGATTTCGCGTCGCCCGCGCGAGTCGCGCGCGCCGCGGAACATGCCGTCGGTGTTGTACTCCAGCGTCAGTTCGCCATTGCGGTCGACGACGATGACGCCGCCGTCGCCGCCGATTTCCTTCAGCATGACCTGGACGACATCGCGTGCCGCATCGGCCGCGCGCGCGCCGGTGAGCCGCACCCGCGCGCAGATCTCGTGCGCCACGACCGCGCGCATGAAGTACTCGCCGCTGCCGGTGGCAGAGACCGCGCAGGATGCGTTGTCGGCGTAAGTGCCGGCGCCGATGATCGGTGAATCACCGATCCGGCCCCAGCGCTTGTTGGTCATGCCGCCGGTCGAGGTCGCCGCAGCCAGGTTGCCGTGGCGATCGCGGGCGACCGCGCCGACCGTGCCGAAATAGCCGATATCGGCGTCGGTGGCGGCGGTCTTGCCGTCGCGCTGAGCATCCTCGAGTTGCTTCCAGCGCCGCTCCGTGTGGAAGTAGCTGCCGGGCACCAGCTTGACGCCCTGCTCCAGCGCGAACTCCTCGGCGCCTTCGCCGGACAGCAGCACATGCGGCGTGCGGTCCATGACCAGTCGCGCGAGCTCGATGGGGTTCCTGACATGGCGCACGCCGGCGACCGCGCCGGCCTTGCGGGTCGCGCCGTCCATGATCGCGGCATCCAGTTCGTTGATGCCGGCATGACTGAATACCGCGCCGAGACCGGCATTGAAATATGGCGAGTCCTCGAGTATGCGCACCGCCGCCACGGTCGCGTCCAGGCTGGTCCCGCCGCCCTCCAGCACCGCATAGCCGGCGTCGAGCGCACGGCCCAGGTCGGCGCGGTAGGCACGCTCATTCTCTTCCGTCATCGAGGCCCGGCTGATCACGCCGGCGCCGCCATGAATGGCAATCGAAATCATCGGCTGGTCTCCATCGGCGGCTGAAGCGGTTGTCGCGACTGCAAGGCAGGCCCACAGTGCGATGGCGATTCGGGCTCTCATGGTTGATATTATCCGTGAATTCCGCAGGGGAACACCAAATGATGGATGGGAGTCATGCGCTGCTCGCATTCGCCGCAATCGGCCTGGCCGCCTGCGGAGCCGACGGCGATGCGCTACTCGGCACGCTGGAGCGCGACCGGATCGAACTGACTGCCGAGGCGCAGGAGCCGATCATCGAGGTCGCGATCCGCGAGGGCGATGCAGTGGCCGAGGGCCAGCTGCTGCTGCGGCTCGATCCGGCGGTGGTCCAGACGCAGCTCGTCGGAGCGCGCGCGGGCGCGGAACAGGCGGCGCAGCGG
>JBAQWM010000158.1:0-4612 GCA_049298915.1 Steroidobacteraceae bacterium
GCCCGGGGTTGTGCCGGCGGGATTCCGGGTACCGCGCGCCCGCGGTCCCAGTGGCGATGCCGGCGCATCCTCCGCGCCCCGCTCCCGCCAGTGCGCGAGAATGCGCGCGATGAGGCAGGCGCCGTCGAACACGCGAGTCAGCGCTTTGGGGCGGGTGGCCAGCAGTAAGCGCAGCGCATACGGCAGCGACAGCACCCATGCTCCAGGATTCCGACGCCGATGGTGTGTACGATGGCCGCGACTACGTGCTGCTCCGGCGACATTGCACGCGTTTTGGGCTACTAATGTCACTGGCAGACACACTGAACCAGGCAGGGCTGGCATGATGTTAATTGCTCAATCCGGTTCCGCTGTAAGCAAATCGCTGGTTACGCTCGCCATTATCGGCGCGGCGTTGGCCGCAGGCGTGCTGTTGTTGCCCAAGGGCTTCAGTGGCGACACATCGAAGATAGGCCAGGGCGTACCGGTCGCGGTTCTGACGCATGACAGGAACACGGTGTACAGCCAGGAAGTGATGGACGTGATGAACAAGGTGCGTAACGACTACGCGGGTCGGTTCGAGTTTGTCGTCGTCGACCTGGGATCGGAGAAGGATCGCCCGTTTCTGCAGCAGCAGCGGCTGAATTCCGCCGCACTGTTGTTGTTCAGCCCTGACGGCAGGCGTCTGGGAACCGTGGATAACGCTACCGAGGAGCAGGCCTTGCGCGCGGCACTCGACCGAGTGCTGGCCGGTTCATAGCGCTGCCAGTCGCGTTCGATCCACGGTCAAATGCGGACAGTCCCTAGGCGATAGCCGCTCGTTGGACCCGCTGCGGCTGCGACACGCCGTAGCCCTGCGCGTAATCGACGCCCAGACCGCGCAGCAGCGTAATGATCTCGGCATTCTCGGCCCATTCGGCGATGGTCTTCTTGCCGGTGAGGTGCCCGATCTCGTTGATCGAGCGCACCATCTCGCGGTCGATCGGGTCGTGCAGCATGCCCTTGACGAAGCTGCCGTCGATCTTCAGAAAATCCACCGGGAAATGCTTCAGATAGCCGAATGACGACAGCCCGGTGCCGAAATCGTCGAGCGCAAACTTGCAGCCGAGTTCCTTCAGTGCCTGGATGAAGCGGCTGGCCTGCGAGAAATTGGCGATCGCCGCAGTCTCGGTGATCTCGAAGCAGATCTTGCTGCCGTCGAGGCCGCTCCTGTGGAATTGCTCGATCACGAATGGCAGGAACTTGTCGTCGCCGAGACTCTGGCCCGACAGATTGATCGAGCACAATGTCAGCCGCCGGCGCTCGTCGGCCTCTGATACCAGCCAGCGGAATGCGCTGTCGATGACCCAGCGATCGATGCTGGGTGTGATCCCGTAACGCTCGGCAGCGGCGATGAACTGGTCCGGCGCAACGATCTTCCCGCTTTCGTCGCGCATCCGGAGCAGGAGCTCGAAATGCTCGCCCGCGTCCTCCTCCTGCAGTGGCTGGATCGCCATGCGGAACAGTTCGAAACGCGATTCCTCGAGCGCATTGTTGATGCGAGAGGCCCACTGCATCTCGCGGCGGCGGCGCATCAGGTCGATGTCGTTTTCCTCGAAGCAGTGCACTCTGTTGCGTCCCGATTCCTTGGCTGCGCCGCAGGCCGAATCGGCTGCCGACAGGACCGACGCGATATCCTCATTCTCGGGCGTGATCGGGACGACGCCGAGCGACGCGCCGAGGCGGAATGTGCGGTCCTCCCAGGTGTAGCGGAAGTTGCGGATCGACTCGCGCAGGGTCTCGGCGGTTCGCAGCGCTTCCTCCAGCGAGCAGCTCTCCAGCAGCACGCCGAATTCGTCGCCGCCGAGGCGCGCGAGCGTGTCGCGCCAGCGTACCTTCGATTTCAGCAGCGCGCCGACCTGCCCGAGCAGTGCGTCGCCGGCGCTGTGACCACAGGTGTCGTTCACGATCTTGAACTGGTCGATGTCGATGTAACACAGCGCGTACGAAGTCTCGCGGGCCTTGGCGCTCTTCAGCGCCCGTTCCAGCCGCGCCTCGAATTCGCGCCGGTTCACCAGCCCGGTCAGCACGTCGTGGCTCGCGTGATAGGACAGGCGGCGGTTCAATTCGCGCGACTCCGACACGTCGTGGAAAACGAGCACGCCGCCGGTGACCGTGCCGCTGCCGTCGCGGATCGGCGAGGACGTGCTCTCGATATAAAGCTCATTGCCGTCGCGGCGGATCAGCAGCATCGGCCGCACCGACTTGATCGAGCGGATGCGCCGCACCGCGACCGCCAGCGGATTCTCCAGCGGTTCACAGGTTTCCTCGTGGAATGACCTGAAGATCTCGTCGATGGTGCGGCCCAGGCTGTCCTCGAGCCGCCAGCCGGTCAGTTCCTCGGCCACCGGATTCAGGTATTCCACGCGTCCATGCGCATCGCAGGTGATCACGCCGTCACCGATCGACTGCAGCGTGATCTGGGCGCTTTCCTTCTCGCGGAACAGCGCTTCCTCATAGAGCTTGCGCTCGGTGATGTCGAGTTCGACGCCGATCAGCCTGCGCAGGCGCCCCTGGTCGTCCACGCGCGCTCGCGCGCGCCCGACCACCCAGCGCCATTCCCCATCGGTGTGCTTGAGCCGGTGCACGCTCTCGAACATCGGCGTCTTGCCGGAGATGTGGTCGCGCATCGCCGCCGAGACGCGTGCAAGGTCCTCCGGATGCACCATCCGGTGCCAGTCCGGTGACGTGATGACGTCGTCCTCGGCAAAGCCGAGCATCGCCTTCCAGCGCGGCGAGAACCAGGTCCGGTTGCCCTGGGCGTCGTAATCCCACAAGCCGTCATTCGCGCAGGGCAGCGCCATTTCCTGGCGTTCCTGCAGGTCGGCCAGACGGTCGGAAAGTGAGATCCGCTCGAGGCCGGTGGCAAGGCTGGTGCCGACCAGCTTCAGGAGCAGGTGCAGATTGACGTCCCAGCCGTCGCGGGGCGTCGCGGATGCGAATGCGAGGAATCCGCGCACGGTGCCCTGGACCGCGAATGCGATCAATAGCAGCGAGCGGATGTCGAGACCCGCCAGCCGGCTGGCATCGCTCGCCTGCTCGGGGCGCACTGCAACCGAATCGCGGATCTCGATGATGCGCACATGCTCGAGCCTGGACCGGATCCATGGCAGCGAATCCAGGTGTTCGCCCTTCAGCACCTCGGGCCGGCATTGGGCAAATGGCCCCTTGGAAGTCGCGAGCGAGTCGATGTGTTCGCCATTGCCGTCGAGCAATGCCAGGAAAACGGCGTCGGTACCGGTCGCCTCGCGCAGGATGTCGAGATTCTGGCGGATCACCGCATCGGCAGTCGCAGCGCTGATGTTCTGAAAGTCGACCGCGACCTTGGTGCAGGTGATGTCGATGCCAAGCGGCGGGCGTTGCGCCGGCTGCTGCCACAACTTCGGGGACAGGAGGTCCGAAGCCGTGAACTCGGGAAGCGATTCGCCTTGCGATGTAGGCACCCGGATTGGATCCCCCTCAGCTCCCTGCAGTCTGTCAGTTCGGGTTTTGCCCACCGTAGTAACCAGTTAACGGTTCGGGCTTTCCTGCCCACAGGTAGTTACGCGGCATTCTGTCAGAAACCGTTAAGAATGCAAGCTAAGCGACTGTATTTACTATGAACCGAAGCTAGCGGTCATTGACCGTGTTGCATCCAAAGGCTGCTCAGGGCACGGCGATTCAGCACTTGCGGAGCGCTTCTGCGGCCGCCGTGTAGAGCGCCTCGAGTTCGGCCCGCATGCGCTCCTGCCAGCTCGCGAGGCCAGCTGCGTCGAGTTTTTTTGGCACCATTTGCGGTTCACCGATTGCGAGTGCCGTGCCACTGAACGGCAGCGGCAGGATGAATCGGTCCCAGGTCGGAAACCGGTAAGCGCGGCGCGCGGCGAATGCCATCGGCAGGATTGGCTTGCCCGACAGCTGCGCCAGCAGGATCGCGCCGGGCTTGAACTGGTGCGCCGGTCCCTTTGGCCCGTCCGGCGTGATCGCGGGGGAAATGCCGTCACGGCTGATCGCCAGATAATAGTCGCGTAATGCCCTTGCGCCGGTCGCGCTGGAAGAACCGCGAATCGCGTGGGCGCCGGTTTTGCGCACGATCATCGCCGGCATTTCGCCGTCCACCGAAGGGCTCACCAGGAAGCCAAGTTTCAGCCCGTCCGCGTGGTGCGCGATCAGATACCTGGTCGGCAGCAGCTGCTGCTGATGCCAGTAGACGGGGATGACCGCGCCGTGATCGGCAAGCGCCTGTCGCAGCCGGCCTTCGCCGAGCACTGTGACGACGCGCGTCATCGCCCACCAGCTGCGGATGACCGCGCCGGCGATCGGCGCGCCCATGCGGTACAGCAGCAGCCGGGTGCCGGTCAGGCGGCGCCTCGCACGCGTGACTTTCCGGTAAAGGTTATTGCGCAGCCGCGCGTCCGGGTCGTTCACGGCGCTCTCCGGCGATCCGCGATCCGGGGCGCATCAAATAGCCGCGATGCCGCCGTCTGCACGACGCGGTATCCGCTGGCCGGCGCCGTGGTCGCGATGCTGAGCACGAAATGGGGGTCGATATCGAGCTGCTTGAGGTGGTAATCGCGCCCGGCATGATGCCCGATGGCACCCCTGATCTCCACAC
>JBAQWM010000159.1:0-1848 GCA_049298915.1 Steroidobacteraceae bacterium
CCTCGAGGTCCGTGACCGTCACGGCCGGCAGATTGAGCCGCAATTCGCGCCATTCCTGCCCCGCGTTGCTGGAGAACCAGATGCCCCGGTCGGTGCCGAGGTAGAGATAGTCCGGATCGGCCGGGTCTTCGCGCAGCGCCCACAGCGGCAGGTCGGCCGGCAGGCCGGCGCTCAAGGCCTGCCAGGTCTTGCCGAAATCGCGGGTCCGGAACAGGTAGGGCAGGAAATCGTCCAGCCGGTAACGGTGCGCAACCACATAGGCGGTGCCGGCTTCGCGCCGCGAGGGCTCGATGGCTTCGACGGTCGCGTCGATGGGCAGGCCGCTCGGCGTGACATTGCTCCAGCTCGCGCCGTCATCGCGGCTCACATGCACCAGCCCATCGTCGCTGCCTGCCCAGATGATGCCGGGGGCGGCATAAGCCTCCGCTACCGAGAAAATCGTGCCGTAGGTCTCGACGCTTGTGATATCACCGGTGATAGGCCCGCCGGACCACTGCTGCTTGCTGCCGTCATTGCGCGTGAGGTCGCCGCTGATCGCCTGCCAGCTCGCGCCGCGGTCGCGGGTGCGAAACAGCACATTGGCGCCGTGGTAGATGACCCGTGGATCGTGCGGCGATGCCGCGATCGGCGCGGTCCACTGGAAACGGTACTTGAGCTCCGCTGCTGGCCGGCCCAAGGCCGTCGTCGGATAGGCTGAAATCACGCGCGACTGGCCGGTGCCTTCCTGGTAATGCGTGATGATGCCCATGTATTCGCCGGCAAAAATGCTGCCGGACCGGCCGCGCTCGTAGACGAAATCGCCGGCCTCGCCGCCGCCCGTTTCCAGCCAGTCGGCCAGCGCATTGGCCTCGCCGCTACGGCCGCCGCCCATGCCGGGGCTCGCCAGCGAGCGCGATGGACCGCTGGCCGTGCCCCAGTCCTGCATGGTGCCGCCCACGTGATAAGGCACGCGGTCATCGACATCGATGTTGTAGAACTGCGCGAGCGGCAGCGGTGTATGAAACCAGCTTTTGCCGCCGTCCACCGAAAGGTCGACGCCCCCGTCATTGCCGTCGATGATCCGCTCCGGCTCCCGCGGGTCGATCCACAAGTCGTGGTGGTCGCCATGATGCGGGCCCTCGACCTGGGTGACGGTCTTCCCGCCATCGATCGACTTCAAGAGCGGAACCTGCGGGAACCAGACCACATCTGCATTGCTGGGGTCGATAGTCAGCAACGTGTAGTACCAATGGCGCTGGCGCAGGGCGCGATGGGCATTGATCCGCTCCCACTTGGCGCCGGCGTCATCGGAGCGGAACAGCCCGCCCTCCCTGGCCTCGATCAGGGCGTAGACCCGGTTCGAGTCGCTCGGGGCGACCGCCACTCCGACCTTGCCCCATTCCCCTTCGGGAAGGCCGGCGCCGACGAGCTGGGTCCAGCTATCGCCGCCATCCGCGGAGCGCCACAGGCCGCTTCCGGGCCCGCCACTTGTCATGAGCCAGGGTGAGCGGCGCATCTGCCAGAGCCCGGCGTAGAGAATATTGGCGTTGTTGGGATCGAAGGCGACGTCCGAGGCGCCGGTGTCCGCGTCCTTGTACAGCACGCGCTGCCAGCTCTTGCCGCCATCCCTGCTGCGATAGACGCCGCGGGTTTCGGAAGGACCGAAGGGCGAGCCGAGCACCGCCACATAAACGATATCGGGATCCGCGGGGTGGACGATGATCTGGCCGATCTGGCCGCGCAATTTCCAGACCTGCTGCCAGGTGGCGCCCGCATCGAGGGACTTCCAGATGCCGAGACCGATCGCAACATTGCCGCGCGCATTGGCTTCGCCGCCGCCGACGTAAATCACATTCGGGTCGGAAGGGG
>JBAQWM010000160.1:0-3226 GCA_049298915.1 Steroidobacteraceae bacterium
GACGAAAAAGTGCTGCAGACCATCGATCTGGCGGAGGTCGTGCGCGAGGTGCTGGAACTGTACCGCAGGATAGCCCCTGCCAATGTCCGGATCGCCGATGAAATCTACAATGGCGCGCTACCGGTACGGGGCGATGCGGCCATGCTGAACCAGGTCGTGACCAACCTGTGCTCGAATGCGATCCAGGCGATCGGCGAGGAGCGCGGCGAACTCTCGGTATCGCTGGGCCCCGCGACTGCGGACGAAATCGCTGCCGCCGGGCGGCCGCCGGCGCAATATGTGGTCCTGCGCGTGCGCGATACCGGCCACGGGATGGACGAATTCATACGGCAGAAGATATTCGAGCCATTCTTCACGACCCGGCAGGCCGGTCAGGGAACCGGACTCGGCCTCTCGGTCGTGCACGGGCTGGTCGAGAGCCTCGGTGGCGCGGTGACCGTGGAGAGTGCACCTGGCGCCGGGGCTGTTTTCCGTGTACTCCTGAAGCGTGCGGACGCGTCCGACACCGCCGGAGGGTGAGCAAGATGGCCAGGATCCTGATCATCGATGACGAGCCCGATGTGCGCGAAGTCATCGCCCGCATCCTGAAGCGGGCTGGACACGAAATCGCAGTGGCGGATTCCGGCCCGACGGGCTTGCAGGCCTATCGGGCCAATGGGGCCGACCTGATCATCACGGACGTGATCATGCCGGGTCAGAATGGAGTCGATCTGGTGAAGGAGCTTCAGGATGCCGGATGCACGGCGCGGATCGTCGCTATTTCCGGCGGCGGCAATCTCGCCACCGCCGGTTATGCGCCGGGAACGATCATGACCAGCGCCTACCTGGCTGCAGCGGCCAAGGTCGGCGCGAATGCAGTGCTCTGCAAGCCCTTCGAGCGCAAGGAACTGCTCGATCTCGTCAATTCCCTGCTGGAACCGTAATCAGTCATGCGCCGGCCAGGCGAGCAGGCGCCGGCGGACGCAGCACCAATTCACGGCTGAATCCAGTCGGTCGAAACATATCTGAACGCGCCGGCGTCGCGCGCAAGGCGCACGACATGGGCGCCCTTGGCGAGAAATCGCTGGCCCGTCCCGAGTGTCGTCAGCGGGAACATCGTCAGCATCCTGCTGCCGTCCAGCATGTGCTCCAGCGACTCGATGAGGTATTCACGGGAATAGTTGTCGGCCATGCCGGCCATCGCTTCGCCGGTCGCGTGGCAGGCAAACAGGGCTCCGGCGGCCGCAATCTTGTCGAGATGCCCAAGACCCTGGTGATTGAGCCAGGCCTCCTCGCGCGGGAATGCCACCACTCCGGGCGCGGCCAGGCTGTAGGGATATACGTGGTGTACCCGCTCCTCGAATACCGGCAGGGCGCGGATCGACAGCCAGTCGCTGAATCCGGAGGCAGTGTAGATGCGACTTGGCAGCGCTGCGGCATGCGCGGCGATCGACGTCATGGTCTGCAGCTGGTCAGGCGCGAGCCACGCGACCAGCAGCTCGGGCCGCTCCCGGCGGATGATGTTCTTCCAGTCCCTGGAGGAGGGCTTTGAGTCAGGCGCCATCGGCCGTCGCCTCAGGTAGGTGCGCCGCTCTTCGGGAAGCGCGGCAGCAAATGCCTCGACCGCAGCACGGCCGAGCGCGTCATCGATGTAGACGACCAGAATCCGCGCTTCCGGGTCAACGTAGGTGTCGGCAATACTGCGTGCAGTGACGCGTGCCTCGAGCCGGACGCCGGCCGAGTAATAGATGGTGTATTGCGTCGCACCGGTTTCGACCGGCAGTCTGGTTACCGGCAGGATGCACGGCAGTTTACGGCTCTCGCAGAAGTCATGAATGACCGGCCAGTCCGGTCCTGCCGCGCCGGAGAGCACGGCAAATGGCGGCCGTGCCTGATACATTTTCTCGAGCTGCTCCGGCCAGCCTGCCGGCGTTCCCTCGAGCGTCCAGACCGATAGATTCCACTGCCGGTATGAGCGCGCATGTTTCTCGCCGTAAACGTGCCTGCGCGAGGCCGCGGCCCGGCGTTGCTCCTGGCGCGTGCCGCCATTGATGGTTTCGGCATATCGCTGCACGACGGCGCTGACCGCCTCGCGCTCGGACGCCGGCGCGTTGGCCGTTACGATGGTGACCAGATCGAGCTCGGTCTCGCTGACACCCGGGTCCGGCTCGGCGCCAAGCACCCGCAAGTAAGCAGCGAGTGCCTGCAAATTCGCAGCAGTCAGCCGGTAGCGCGGCATTAAAGGGTCCAGCAGGCGTCCGTCGGAGGCGATGCCCTGCGTGATCGCGCGCGCCAGGGTCTCATCCGTGTACGGCTGGCGGGAGCGCGCGAGACTGGCACGCATCCGGGTATCGGAGCCGAAGAGTGCAGGCGCGGTCACCGGGAGAGCTCGCAGGCCCGCCTCGTAGGTGCCGAGTCCACTGCGTTTGTGGCAGCCGACGCAGGCGAGCATGGTCCCGCTCGCCGCCACGTCGCCCTGCACGGTCGCGCTGACCGGCGCGCCGTCCAGTCCTACACCTTCAAGATAGAGTTTTCTGCCCGCGCCGACGAGATCGTCCGGCGCTGCCTGGGCGCTGATGGCCGCAGCCAACAGCAGGATCGCCACGTTGAGGCGGTGGCGGCGACCAACACGCAGCGACTCCACGGTCTGGCTCAGGTGAGGCCGCTGTTCCAGACGTCCGCAAGCTGCCTGGCAGAAGCCAGCCCTTCGATGCGCGTCCAGCGCTTCGCACCTGCGGCCCTGAACAGCGTGACGGCCGCATGATTCGACTTGTTGCCGCGCCAGGCGGCGAATGCCTTCAGCACGTCGAGCACGTCTTCCCGCTCGCCGGTCAGGAAAGTCCAGTCGGCGCCGAATCGCCTGGCGTAGGCCGCAAGCGTCGCGACATCGTCGTAGTCCGGATCGATCGAGATGGACACGAACATCGGCTTCACCGCAGCGTCATCCAGTTCGCGCTGCATCTGCAGCATCGTCGCCGTCATCACCGGGCAGATCGTCGTGCATGAAGTAAAGATGAAGTTGACGATGACCGGCTGCTCGCCCGACAGGAGCTGTCGCAACGCGACCACCCGACCATCCTGGTCCTGCATGCTGACGTCGGGAATCGAATAGTCGGCTTTGACGACCTGGAAGGAAGGCGCCTGTATCGCTGCCCGGTGCGCAGCGTGCGGGTCGGTGGCGCCGGGATTCCCGGCGGACGCCAGCGCCTGAGGACTCTGGTGTTCCTGGCCGCGCGCCGGCGCGGCC
>JBAQWM010000161.1:0-4139 GCA_049298915.1 Steroidobacteraceae bacterium
ATCATGGAGCGGGTTATGGGAATCGAACCTACGTCAGCAGCTTGGGAAGCTGCAGATCTATCGTTGAACTACACCCGCCGGGTTTGAGGAAATCTTTTCGGCCCGCCGATCCAGCGGCAACAAGCCGCATCTCCGGGCCCGCTGCGTCCGCATGTTACATTGGCCCTCCGCCCGGGAGGTCGGCCACAAAGCACTGATGGAACACGCCACGCCACTCATCGCAACGATCGTCGGCGGCCTCGGCCTCGCGTTCATCTTCGGAGCGATCGCCAACCGGCTGCGCATGTCACCGATCGTCGGCTACCTGCTTGCCGGTGTCGCGGTCGGCCCATTCACGCCGGGTTTCGTCGCCGACCAGGCACTTGCGAACGAACTTGCGGAGATCGGCGTAATCCTGCTGATGTTCGGCGTCGGGATGCACTTCTCGGTCCGCGACCTGCTCTCGGTGCGCGCGATCGCGCTGCCCGGCGCGATCGTGCAGATCGCCGTCGCGACGCTGCTGGGCGCGCTACTCGGCCACGCGCTCGGCTGGAGCTGGGCCGCCGGTATCGTCTTTGGCCTGGCGCTCTCGGTCGCAAGCACCGTGGTGCTGCTGCGCGCCCTCGAGGACCGCGGCCTCGTGACGTCGGGGCGCGGACGCATCGCGGTCGGCTGGCTGATCGTCGAAGACATCGCCATGGTGCTGGTGCTCGTCCTGCTGCCGGCACTCGGCGACTGGCTGGCCTCGGGCGATGATCCGGGCACAGCGATGCCCGCGGGAGAAATCGCGATCGCGGTCGGCCTCACGCTCGCCAAGGTCGCGGGCTTCGTCGCGCTGATGCTGGTAGTGGGGCGGCGCGTGATTCCGTGGGTCCTGCATTCGGTGGCGCAGCAGCGCGAGCTGTTCCGGCTCGCGGTGCTCGCGATCGCGCTCGGCGTCGCATTCGGCGCCGCCAAACTGTTCGGCGTTTCCTTTGCGCTCGGCGCGTTCTTTGCCGGAATGGTGCTCAGCGAATCGGAGCTCAGCTATCGCGCCGCGGAAGACACGCTGCCGCTGCGCGAGGCGTTCGCGGTGCTGTTCTTCGTCGCCGTCGGCATGCTGTTTGACCCGAGCATCGTGCTGCGCGAGCCTGCTGCGCTGCTCGGCGCGCTGTTCATCGTGCTGATCGGCAAGTCGGTCGCCGCATTCGTGATCGTGCTGATGTTCCGGCATCCGGTCGGCGTCGCGATGACGATTGCGGCGAGCCTCGCGCAGATCGGCGAATTCTCTTTCATCCTGATCGGCCTGGGAATGACGATGGGAATTCTTCCGGAACAGGGCCACGATCTGGTTCTCGCCACGGCCATGATCTCGATCATCCTAAACCCGTTTGCGTTCGGGCTGTCCCGGCGCCTCGAACCGCACATCGAGGCGACGCTCGGGAATCTGCAGCGACGCGGCGGTTCCGCGCCCCGGACGGTCGGCGGGCCGGTGGAGCTGCGCGGCCACAGCGTGCTCGTCGGCTACGGACGCGTGGGCCGCATCGTCGCCGCAGCACTCGATGAGGCCGGAAATCAGTTCGTCGTGATCGAGAGTGATGCCGATCGCATCAGCGAGTTGCGCGACAAGCGTTATGCGCTGCTGGAGGGCAACGCGGCAAGCCGGGAGATGATCCGGGCCGCAAAGATCGAGACCGCGGCGAAGCTCGTGATCGCGATCCCGAACTGCTTCGAGGCGGGGCGCATCGTCGAGCAGGCGCGTGCGATCAACCCGGGCATTGCGATCGTCGCACGTGCGCATTCCGACGCGGAGATTCGCCACCTCGAGAGCCTCGGTGCGGACATGGTGATCATGGGCGAACGCCAGATCGCGTTCGAAATGATCGCCGAGCTGGCGCGTCTGGGCACGAGATCCGCTTGACTACCGACCGGCACGAGGCGGGCGTCGCGATTGTCGGCGCCGTCATCGCGGGCATCGCGACCGCGATCGAGGCGGTCTCGCGCGGGCGGCGCCGTGCAGCGCCGGATTCGCAGCCGAGTACCGTTTGAAATTCTTAACCATCGCGAATTTATAATTCTTGTATAATCAGCGTGTTAGCTTGTATAATATCAATTATGTCCAGTACCATGACCTTGGGTAATTCTTGGGCATGTCTTGGGTAGCAAGCTACTTCGTGCTACTCTCAGGCACCCACGGAGTTCCCCAATGCAGTCAGCCGATACGCTATTTCGGACGGTCAGCGGTGCCGACCATCTTGGATTCTGGAATGACACTGGTTTCCGGGCTAAGTCGGTCGCCGATTTCCTGGAACTTCGCAATGCCGAGGTGGCGAAGATCGCGCGCATCGCGAAGAATTCTGTCCGCTTTGATGACGAAATTCCGCGCGATATGCGCGAGCGACTTGAGGAGATTGCAAACATTTGCAATTTGGTCGCCCAGTTCTTTGCCGGTGATGCCCAGAAAACCGCACTGTGGTTTCGGACCAAGAACCCCATGCTCGGTGACATATCGCCACGCGACATGATTCGCTTCGGCCGTTACGACAAGTTGCGTCGATTCGTCATCGACGCACAGACCGCGCGCGATGCGGATCGCCGCGCCAGCGGACAAGTCGGCAAGACACCAGCCACGCACGACCGCACGGAGGCGGCCACGCGTGTCGAAATGGCGTCCACCTAGCAGTCGAAGGCACCCTCGCCCCCCAGCTCCGCGGCCGGTGCCGGACCCGGCGGTACCGACCGACCTCTATGAGCTGGAACGATTCTCGCAACGCGATCTGCGCAGATGGCTAGGCGCGTCGGAGACGCTGGATGAATTGCAGCGTGAATTACACTTTGGCCTTGAAAGCCAGCGACGCGGGGATCGTACCCAGTTGCTGGATGCATTGCGCGTCAAGCCGGCGCCGACTCTCAATTTGCAGGGTTGGATCCGGATAGTCGAGTTTCGCTACTGCCTCGATCCGCTTTCTGCCGCTGGCAGTCTCCGTTGCAGCGGTGGGCGTTTTAATGTTGGACAAGACTTGGGAATCGCGATCGGTACCGCATCTTGGCCAGCGCTTTACATCGCCGAAGATTTCGAAACGGCCTTTCGGGAGAAATTTCAGGTTCCGTCCGCCAGCAAGAGCACCGGGCTGACACCCGAGGAACTTGCTCTGCAGGATTCCGGCAGCTATTTGGTGGCCCTCCTTCGAGGGGAGATCCATTCCGTCCTGGATCTTGGCGACCGCGAGGCTCTCAAACCGTTCTGCCAGAAGATCGCTCAATTCGAGTTGCCTGGCCGCGTCCGAACACTAGCGCGTTCCCTTGGCGTGAGGCCTGCTCAACTAGTGCGTAGCCCGGCCCTGCTGCAACGCATGGTGCTGTCGTCCAAGTGGCGCGTGATACCGACGCAATTCGAGCTGCCGGCCCCTTCGCAGGTTTTTGGAGAGCTTGTGCAGAGCGCAGGCTACGAGGCGATGACGTACCAATCGTCCCAAGGCGGCGGACAATGCGCGGTCATTTTCCCCACGCGCATGGCCGAATCCAGTTCATATGTGGAATTGCAAGAGGGATACCCTGAACAGGTCCGTCTACCACGACTCGATCGCAACACTTGGCACCTTCTCACCAGCCCATGATCAAAATCGCCCTGACCTTAGCAACCACATCCTAGTCAATCCGATAACTGTCAAGTCTTGCCGCCTGTGCGCGGATACTTGTCACGTATTCAGACTTCCAAGAACCCCAAAACCCCTGCCGATCGGCCAGACCGAGCTCACACTCGCCCCGCTCGAGCTGCTCGACCGACTCGCCGCGCCGATCCCGCCGCCATCGGCATCACTATGCCGGGGTGTTCGCCCCGCATGTCGCGCTGCCATGGCCCTATGCGCCTGATCGCGTTCCTCACCGAACCACCCACGATCCGCGCCATCCTCGCCCACCTCGGCGAGCCCACCACCGCGCCGGTGCTCGCCCCGCGCGCCCGCGCTCCGCCCGAACTCGAGGCCACATGGGTCGGCACTCCCCCGGTTCGCGTTCGATCAGTCCCGCTCTGGGACCCGGCCACGCCAGCGCCCGACCCCGGCGTCAGATTCGATCAGACCCGGAACTGATCACCCGGCCCCCGATGCCACGTCGTATCCGCGGCGCGGGTTCTGCACCATTACTTCTCGACGATGTCGGCCCGCATAGGTCCCAGGACG